>JAOZPW010000328.1 GCA_029932545.1 Thermoanaerobaculales bacterium
TCAATAGGAAAATCACTCAACTCTCAGTGAGCGAACGGCGAGGGTGGTGAAAACAACGCCGAACAGCAACAACACTCCGACGAACGGGCTGATTGCCTGCCAGCCGTGGCCGAAGGAAATTAGACCGTGGAGGGCGCGCATGACCCAAGTTGTCGGGAAGATCATGGCGAATTTTTGCAGGGGCTGGGACACAATTTCCAGCGGCCACCAGCAGCCGCCGAAAGCCGCCATCGCCATCGTAAGCATCACACCGATGTTGGCAGCTCGGGCACCATCGCGGAACCATGCCCCCAGCGCGATCCCCAAAGGTGCGACGCAGGCACTATAGATCATAAGCACTGCCCAGATCGAGAGCAGGTTCCCACCGAGATCCAGATTGACCCAGAGGCCCGCAAGTGCCGCGAATCCTATAAGGACGCTGACCTGAAGTCCGGAGATCACGAAGCGCCCCAGGATCTTCCCGCCGACAATCTCGTGTGGCGATACTGGGGAGGTCACGAGGCGGCGAAGCAGGCCGGATTGCCGTTCTGAAGTAATCGACGCCGCACCGTAGGTCAGAGTGACCAGGAGAACGAACATCGTCGCGTTGCCAGGGATTGACTGAGAGAATCCCGAGGGCGGTCGGGGCCGTTCTCCGGCCCACGAGGTTTCGACGCTGACCAGCTGGTCCCCGGTTTCTCCCTCGGTCTCCGACAGCTCTGTCATGATCAATCCTGCAATCAACCGAGTAGCGGAGCGAATGATCCGGGCCTGAGCAGCCAGCGCGGCCTCCGCGGAGGTGTCCGGTTCCTTCTCCAGCCGCAGAGTAGTTTGAACGCCCGCCAATACTGAGGCCTCGAAAGCCTCCGGGATCACCAGAGTTCTGACGGTATCGGCCGCCTTGGTTTCGAGAGGGCCCTGAAAAACCAGGCCAAACCGATCGTCTTTCAGTTCTTCAATCAAGGCGCCTGATAAGGCACTGCCGTCGAGGTCGAGAACCGTCAGGCTGACTGTGCCGTCTACCGGGTTTGTGTCCGAAGGTCCGCCGAGAACAAGTCCGAAAAATGTTGCGAATACGATGGGGAGAAAGAACATCCACATCACTGCCGATCGGTCTCTCAAGGTTATTCGGAGATCGTGAATCGCAATCTTCAATATGTAGGCCATCAGATCAGCCCTCCCGCCATCCGGTGTCGGAGCGCCGCGGCGCCGAGCCCCAAAAAGATCAACCCGGCGCCGCCGAGGAGCATAAGGTTCGTCGAGACGGCGGCAAGATCCGCCCCCTGGTGCATGGCTTTCTGGAAGCCGTCGATTGCCCAGTAGACCGGGGTCGTCTTGGCCAGCGGTCGGAGAAAATCCGGAAACTGGGAGATGGGCACAAATGCGCCCCCGATCAGACACCACACCATGATGACGATCGTCGAGAGAGCATCTGCCTGGCGTTCGGTGCCCACCAGACTGGAGATCAGTACCAGGGCGCCCGAAGCCGCCAGCGAGGCTGCCAATACTAAAGCCACGGTGGTTGCGGCAGGCCCCCAATCGACACCGGCCGCGATCCCGAAGATCACCAGAAAGAAGAACCCAAGGATCGAGACAACCAGTACCGACAGGCATTTCCCCAAAATGTAATCAGCCGGGGAGACCGGCGCAGTTAAAAGGTGTCGTACAAGTCCGCTTTCCCGATCATGCAGGATATCCCTGGTCGCGCTCTGAGCCAGAAACAGAATCCCCATCATCGAGAGTCCCGGCAGAAAGTAACCGAGGATGCCGCTTCCGTTGCCCTCTCCCTCGTCGGTGATTTCCGGTGTTACTGTCACCGTTTCCAAGTCGATCACCGGAGGAAAGATCCACCGTTCGAGACTCTCCAATTTATGATTGACACCTGAAGCCACGCTGCCGACGGCGAGATCAGAAGGAAAAGCAGTATTCGAAGTCATGCTCCCGATGGCTGCCAACTCCGTCCTGAAAACCCGTGAACCCTGCGAGAGTACTTCTGCGCCGATTCGTCCACCCTCTTCAACGACCTGAGGAAGGAATCGTTCCGCAGGATTCTTGATGATGGGAATCACAGCGGGCTCACCGTCAAGATAGGCTTGAGTGAAACCAGCCGGAATGTGGACCAACGCCGAGGCCTCTCCTCGTTCCATCATGTCGAAGCCCTCGGCGCCGACCGGTACCAGGTCAAGGCGCCGGTCCATGTCCGGGCTGGCCCCGGCACCACCCAACAGGCGGGAGACCAGGCCCTGATCTTCGTCATAGACCAGAACCCTGATGGAGATCTCCGAGGCGGCGCCACCACCGAAGACCAGCGCAAATATTCCCGCCAACATCAGGGGCAGAGCGAAGAGGAGAGCAGTCCTCACAGGATTTCGGACCATACGCTTGAGGTCACGGAGAACGATTTTTAGAGGTGCCATCAGTCTCTCAACTCCCGGCCTGTCAGGCTGATGAATACACTCTGGAGATTGGGCTTTTGAATCGACACATCATCAATCGAAAGGCCGGATTCCAAGACCTGCGGCAAGATCTCGAGAAGACCCGGCCCCGAGGCGTCGATACCGGCCAAAACCGCGCCGGCCTCAACCCGAATCAGGCGCAGCCCCGAAATGCCGGAGAGCCGCTGATTGGCCGAGGCTTCGTCAAAGTTGCCGACGACCTTGAGCATTTCGCTTTCGCCTGATTGGCGGGTTAACGCCTCAAGCGTGCCGATCGTCAGGATTTGGCCGTGATCAATGATGGCGATTCGATCACAGAGTTCCTGGGCCTCTTCCATGTAGTGTGTCGTATACAAGACGGTCGTCCCGGCCGCTGCGACTTCACGGACAATGTCGAGAATTGCCAGACGGGCCTGGGGATCGATCCCGACCGTTGGTTCGTCCAACAGCAGATATTGAGGGTGATGCAGAAGACCCATGCAGAGGTTGAGACGGCGCTTCATGCCTCCGGAGAAGGTCTTGACCCTGTCCCTGGCGCGATCCTGGAGGCCGACTCGCTCCAGTGCCTCGTGAACTGCCTTTTTCAGCCCCGGACCACGCAGTCCGTGAAGCGATCCCCAAAAATCAAGGTTGTCTTTGGCGGTCAGGTCTTCATAGACGGCGATTTCCTGGGGAACGACACCGAGGTTACGCTTGACCTTCTTGGGCTCCACCCAGATGTTCTGACCGTCGAAGGTGATGCGCCCACTGTCTGGACGGAGGACTCCCGAAATCATCGAGATCATTGTGGTCTTTCCGGCGCCATTGGGTCCCAAGAGACCGAAAATCTCGCCGTCTTGGATCTCCAGGTCGATGCCGTCAACCGCCTTGATGTCGCCGTAGTGCTTCTGAAGTCCTTCGATCGTGATCATCGGGTCTCCTTGAGGAAAGAGTCGAGAGTGAAGGGTAAGGGGTGAGGGGTGAAGAGTAAAGGGTGAAGGGAGAGCCGGGCACTGGCGTTCAATTGATGGCGCGTGAGGCAGGTGGAACGCCTGAGCAAAGAGAATTAACGCAAAGTCGCAAAGACGCGAAGGCGCAAAGGTCTTGGCCAAAGTGCACCGGGTTCGAGCCCGCCAGCCGAAAGGGTTATCGTCACGCAGGTCTTGTCGTCAATCGCTTCCTGGATTGTGGTATGCGTACCCGGCGCCGTGCCAGTTTGAGCGTGGAGGGTTGGGGCCAGGGCCGCCGGGATCCAGGCCTTCGGCCAGCTCAGGTTGCCAAGCCAATGCACGGCCTGATTCTCTCCTCAACATGGTTCCCAAAACCTGTTTTGTCAAGATGCGACAGTATGAGGACTAACGCTCGGATTTGGGTCGGAGACCGGTTGTGGCCTCGATCAGGGCGACAACAAAGTGCAGCAGCCCAAAGGCGCTGATCATGCCTTTGACCGAAGAGTCGCCCAAAACGCCCGCCGCCTGTACAGGTAGCCGCATGACCAGCATCGTCCAGATTTCAGTCCAGGGCGCCAAGAGAAAGAAGA
>JAOZPW010000329.1 GCA_029932545.1 Thermoanaerobaculales bacterium
CGCCACCTTGAGGCAAATCGTGACCTCAAGGGGCCAATACGGTACGCGCTCCTAGGTCAGAAGGACAACCGTCGAGAGCAGTGTCAGCGACTGCGAACGCCGTTCATTGCCTTCGTGAGAAGCCACGTTCCGTCCACCTGCGACGGCGCCGCACCTCGAGGTGATGGAACGAACCCCGGTATTGATATTCGGAGAAGATAGGTGCCCCCCCCTGGTTTTCAGGGGTACCACTCTCAGGTGCACGTCCACGCAGTCACCGCACGAGGAACCATCCATCACCAGGTTGACACCGGCGCCATGGTCGTCATGCGCCACTGGGCCGCAGCATCCGTCAAAAAAGCTTTCGACATCGATGTGGCCGTCGGCGCCCACGCAGACCACAGACTCACCTCTGTGAAGGCCACCGTTAGCGGCAAACAGAGCGATCAGCAGGTACACCGCCGCGATCATCAATCGTGATTGGTTCTTCATTGAATATCAGTGCCGTCAGCCAGTGACCGATGTCCTTTGAGGACTCGGCCCCTGACTCCCGGCAATTCTACAACCGTACTCGATGCTGTCAAATTCCGGCGATCTAATGGTAGCGGAGGTGCACACCGAGTTGATACATCATGAAAGCTTGCTTTTTGTCTCAATTCATGAGAGATTGTCTCATCTTATGCGGCTAGACCACCGGTCGGGCGGCAAGAGAAATTAAACCGCAGGGTCCGTTCGGACCCGGACGGCAGCCTCCCCGGCAAGTCTCCCGTTCACAATTTAGCCGGATAACATTTGGTAGAACCCAGCCTTGGGTTTGTACCGTGAGAAGGAAGAACATGAAATTCAACGACCTCAAACTGGATCGCTCGCTCGAACGCGCGATCTCCGACCTCGGCTTTTCGGAGCCCACCCCCATTCAGAGTGCCGCCATCCCCCCGGGGCTGGCCGGCCGCGACGTCATCGCCTGCGCAATGACCGGCAGTGGTAAGACCGCCGCCTTCGCCCTGCCCATTCTCGATCGCTTGATGAAGGGCGGCCCACGCAAGGGTATTCGTGCCCTGATCGTTACCCCAACCCGAGAGCTTGCCATTCAGGTGCACGAGCACCTCGAAGCCCTGGGACGCCACACTGGGATCAAAGCCACAACCGTCTTTGGCGGCGTCAAACCGGCGCCCCAGGAGCGAGCCCTGCGCGCAGGAGTCAACGTTGTCGTTGCCACTCCCGGCCGACTGCTCGATCTCATGCAACATCCATGGCTCTCCTTCGACAACCTCGAAGTTCTGGTTCTCGACGAGGCCGACCGCATGCTCGACATGGGCTTCCTGCCTGACGTGCGACGCATTCTGCGCCAATTGCCGAAACAGCGCCAGACTCTGCTCTTTTCGGCGACTATGCCGGCACCGATCGTCACCCTGAGCCGCGAATTGCTGGAAGACCCGGTCCGCCTCGACGTCGAGCGCCCTTCGGCGCCGGCCACCGGCGTCAAACAGACGATCCTGCCGGTGCAGCAGAACTTGAAAACAAAGCTGTTGCTGACCCTGCTGCAGTCCGAGAAGATTCAAACTGCTTTGGTGTTCACCCGCACCAAGCACCGAGCCAACCGCCTGGCCGAATTCCTCGGAAAAAAAGGAATTAGGGTGGACCGCATCCACGGCAACCGCAGCCAGCCTCAGCGCCAAGCCGCCCTCAAGGCCTTCAAGGACGGCCGCCTGCAGGTGCTGGTGGCCACCGACATCGCCGCCCGCGGCATCGACATCGAGGCCCTGCCCCACGTGATCAACTTCGACGTGCCGGCACAGCCAGAGGACTACATCCACCGAGTTGGGCGCACCGCTCGCGCCTCTCAAACCGGAGATGCGCTGACCTTTGCGTCTCCTGCAGAGAGCAAGGAGCTGGCCGCCATCGAGCGCGCCGTCGGGCGCCGCATCGAACGTCGCAAAATCGACGGCTTCGACTACGATGCCAAACCCGAGGGGCGATTCGAAGTTCCGATCGGCGAGCGCATTGCCGCCATCCGCGCCCGGAAAGCCGATGAAAGGGCACGGTCACGTGCAAAGCAGGACGCACGCTTTGCACGTGAAGGCAGAGCAAACAACGCTGCTCCTCCACGTCCCCCTCGCCAACACCGAAGACGACGTCCTCAGCGATCACCGGCGTAGATAGCCTAGAGATCCAGTCCCAAACCCAGAAATCTGTAGGGGTGGACCCCCGTGTCCACCCTTTTTTTATTTGCCGGTCTCGCTCAGCCTCATAGAGGTTCAATGTCTCAATCGACCTTGACCGGGCCGACACAGGGGTCCGTCCCTACCAGCCCAACCGCTTCCTGACCCCTGGTTCTTCCCAATAAAAAACCCCTCCGCAAGGAGGGGTTTGATTGGGCAGAATAGAATCTACCAGCGGTCTCCGCCGCCGCCACCGTAGCCGCCACCACCACCGCCGCCACCGTAGCCACCACGACCGCCGCCACCGCCGCCATCGCGACGCTTGTCCTGGGCCACGTTGACCCGGATGGTGCGACCGTCGAGGTCGGTGTCGTTCAAGGCAGCAATCGCCTTGTCGGCAGCTTCATCGTCCTCAAACGTCACGAAGCCGAAGCCCCGCGAACGACCGGAATCCCGATCAGTGATGACCTTGGCCTCACTGATCTCTCCGAAGGGTGCGAACGCCTCCTGCAGACCGTTATCATCAGTATTCCAGCTCAGACTTCCAACAAACAGTTTCTTCGACATATCTCTTCTCTTCTCCTGGAACTGCCACCTCTCAGAGGTCCGTTCCCGTTCTCAAATTGGGGCGGGCCACCTGCCCACCGACACGGAGATCAACCACAACGGCCGATCCTGAAGTCGGTAATATACCACAAATCACTCGATGTCAACCCTTTAACCCCAATAAAAAACCCCTCCGCGAGGGAGGGGTTTGATTAGGCAGAATAGAATCTACCAGCGGTCTCCGCCGCCGCCACCGTAGCCACCACGACCACCGCCGCCGCCGCCGCCGCCGCCGCCATCGCGACGCTTGTCCTGGGCCACGTTGACCCGGATGGTGCGACCGTCGAGGTCGGTGTCGTTCAAGGCAGCAATCGCCTTGTCGGCGGCTTCCTCGTCCTCAAACGTCACGAAGCCGAAGCCCCGCGAACGACCGGAGTCCCGATCAGTGATGACCTTGGCCTCACTGATCTCTCCAAAGGGCGCGAACGCCTGCTGTAGACCACTATCATCAGTATTCCAGCTCAAGCTTCCAACAAACAATTTCTTCGACATTTCTCTTCTCTCATATCCTGGAGCTACTACCTCGAAGAGGTCTGCTCCCGTTCTCAAATTGGGGCGGGCCACCTGCCCGCCGACACGGAGATCAACCACATCGGTCAATCCTGTAATTAGCATTATAGCACAAGTCTTCCGATATCAAGCCTTTGCTCTGTATTCGGGATTTCCGGAACGCCGCATTTCGGACCCGACAAGTTTCCGGTACGGGAGACCAGCAGCATTGAAAGCCAATCACGGGCTTCAGACCCCGCTTTCAACGGCCTCTTCATCAGTTGCCTCAACGGTCTCCTCATCACCTTCCTTGCGAGCCTGCCTTGCCAACCTCTTCTCTTCCTTCTTCTTCTTCTTTTCCAATTCCTTACGGCGTTTTTCGAACTTGTAGGCTCCGGTGTTTCGTGCCATCTCTATCTCTTCTCCCGGGCCTGTCGCATCATGAATTCCTGAGTCGGAGCTTCCCGCCCTGGCCTCTGGATTCTCCCTTCGGGGAGCTGATGGATGGGCCCTGTCATTAATTGTGTCAATCGAAGGATCGTGGCAAACGCGTATTAACCAATGAATCAGACCGATCCACCACGGGCGAACACGGCCAGTGTACCTGAACCCGGCGACGCCTTGCCCCCAGAGCGCACGGCGTCGCCGGGCGCCCTCAGCAATCAGCTTTCAGCTTTCAGCTTGATCGCAAA
>JAOZPW010000330.1 GCA_029932545.1 Thermoanaerobaculales bacterium
GCGGCGGGAGGATCTAGATGACGGCAGCTATCAAGAGAAAAATACATGACTAGCGGGTCAACCCGAATCCGAACCGTGGCTATCGCGACCCTGGTGGTCGCCGGATTGGTCGGTTGGGGCCTCTCCTGGTATGTGCTTTTCAGACCCTTAAAGGGAGAATCTTCCATTGGGGAGAAAATCACAATCAGGAGGAAATGGGGGAATGCTTTTCGAGTCGAAATCGATCGAAATTCGGATGGTAAAATCGATTATCGTTCAATTCCCGACCCAAAGAGGCCGCTAGCGGTATCCCCGCTGGAATTCTGGACCGACAACGATTTCGACGGTGGGATGGAACTCCACATCGTATTAGGCCATGACGCGGAGCGGCCGGCCCGGCTTTTTGAGTTCGACACAGACGGAGATGGCATACCTGAGGTCATTCTGAAAGGGGACGATGCCGACGCGGCATACGGAGAATGGTTGCGCAAGCACGAAGCGGATCCAATTCAAGGCCCACAACCGAGGCCTTAGACACGTAGGTCAGAATCTGACATCAAAAGAGCGTCTGAATGATCTCGGTTTTCGAGACCTCGAGGTGACGGGCGACCTCGCCGAGAATCCCCGAGAGTGTTCCCAACTTGAGCGGCCGGTGAAGAGGAACCGTGATGTGATGTGTGCCGTTGCGGTGGGTCGTCAGCCGGACATGACTTCCTGTCTGTCGAGTCTGTTCATACCCGTACTTGCTCAGAGCTGTTACAAGATCCAGGCCGGAGACATCCCGGGGAATTCGTGGCGTCATACGGCGATGACGTGATCCCGAACGAAGTGCAGGCGGACGACTCGTGGACGTTCGGCCTCTTCGAAATGACACAACACGGCATCCCGAACGTTGGCCTCGACCTCCTCAAAAGTATCCCCCTCCGTGAAGAGAGCGGCACCAAGGGCTTTGGCCGTAAAGCCTCCCTCTGGGGCCTCTTCCACAAGAACCACAAGTTCCTTGTCCATGAGATAACTCTAGCACGATGCAGGTACGGAGACCTGCGCTCCCGTCCTGCTTCCCGGCCTCCCAGCGTCCTAGCGTCCCAGCCTCAAAAGCCCCTGGCTCGCCAAGGTCCTCACGAAGAGATCAAGCCGGGCCACCAAAAGATCACGGTCGTCCGGCATTTCTGCCCCCAGGACATCGACAATCCCCCCAAGGGTTGTCGCCCCGTCTATCCGGAGCCAGGCGCTGCTGCCGACAGCATCGAGTCGAATACGTTGAGGTCCCGTCCACCACCGGCACCACGCCCCCCAGTACTTCGGGCCCCTCCCTCCCGGCTTAGGGCACTCAACGATGACGACGTCTTCGACCACACACCATTCGGCTGTTCGAGTGGGAGTCAAAGACCCGAGATCCCAGATCTTCCCGGCAGCAGGGTCCTCCACTTGAGGGACGTCAACAATCGACCCGTTGAAACGATTCATGGCAGGACCAACTCCTTCGGTAACCGCGACCTCAACAGCGGCAACCGCCTGCTCGACAACCCTCTCAACCATGGCACTCTCGGCATCCGGAAAAGGAGACAGCACATATGCCGCCAGATCGATTCCGGCATCCGCCCCCCCGACTCCCACGCGCAACCTCGGATACGCATCGCCAACTGCCTGGCTGATATCCCGCAACCCGTTATGGGTTCCCGGACCCCCTTGAGGCCGAATCCTCATCCGGCCCAGTCGGAGATCAATATCGTCCACAACGACCAAAACCTCATGGGGTGTCAGGGCCAAGCGCTCACACAACGCACCGACGGCCTGACCGGAACGGTTCATGAAAGTCGACGGACAGGCGAGGACAACAGGGCGCCCGTTGATCTCAGCGACAACCTCCCGATGGGTCGACTCGGTACGCCAATCACCACCGGAATAACGCTGTGCCAGGGCCTCTACGACGGCGAAGCCGATGTTGTGTCGACTGCCTTCGTATTCAGGACCGGGATTTCCAAGTCCAACGACCAGTTGAATCTCATCCTTCATCCTTCATCCTTCCGCATTACACCAAGGGCGCCGCATCTGCGGCGCCCTTGAAAACTACTGGATCAGCGTTCAGCCTTCGTCGGCTTCCTCGCCCTTGCCCTTCTTGATCAGCTCGGGCTCGGCTTGTTCGTCGGTAATCAGGCTCTCGGCTTCGAGCAGCCCCTCTTCTTCCTCTTCTTCGATCTCGGCCTGCGGTGCCTCGACATGGAGGATCACCCGATAGTCGTCCTCAAGGAACTTGGCACTCTCCGGCAGTTTGTCCATGACGTCGGCAACGGTGATCTGATCCCCGATATTCAATTCCGAAATGTCGACCTTGATGTGGTCGAACATGTCCTTCGGCAACACCTCCACCTGAAGCTCCCTGGTGATGAAGTCAACCCGGCCGCCCTCTCGAACGCCGAAGCAGTCACCGAAGATCTCGACATTGATCGAAACGTTGAGCTTGTGGCCCTTGGTGACGCGGATGAAGTCCATGTGGAGAATACGCCCACTCATCGGATCCCGCTGAATTTCCTTGATCATCGCCAGGCGTTCTTCCTTGGTGCCTTTGAGTTTCAGGAGAAAAATGGTGTTTTCTCCGCCCTCACCCCTAAGGAGTTCCTTGATGACATGGGCATCTACCGAAATAGCGACCGGTGGCTTTCCCGCTCCATAAAGCACCGCCGGAATCAGGCCCTTATGACGAAGCCGCCCGACCTCGCCTTTGCCGGTCTCCTTGCGGCTCTCAACATTAACTTGAATTTCGTTCGTGTCAGACATCGACTACAACCCCCAAATAATTTGAAATTTCATACGAACAAACTGGAAACCGACGCTCCTTCATGAATCCGGCGGATGGCCTCCCCGAGAAGAACGGCCAGCGAAAGCTGCTCTATCTTCGGGCAGGCGGCAGCCTCCTCGGTCAAGGTCAGTGTGTCGGTCACCATAATTGTTTCCAAAAAACTGTTATTGATTCGCTCGATCGCCGGGCCGGAAAGAATAGCGTGAACTCCCGCCGCATGAACGGAGCGAGCCCCGTGCTCCATCAGGGCTTCAGCCGTCTTCACCAAGGTGCCCGCAGTGTCGATGATGTCGTCGACGATGACGCAGTCATAGCCTTCGACGTTACCGATCACGTTCATAATTTCGGCCTTGTTGGCCTCCGGCCGCCTCTTGTCCATAATCGCCAGATCGACCTTGAGGCGTTTTGCAAAGGCTCGGGCTCTTTCAACGCCACCGGCATCGGGCGACACGAGAAGAAGATTCTCCAGGTTTTTCTTGGCGATCGCTTCGATCAAAATCGGCGCCGCATAAAGGTGGTCAACCGGAATGTCGAAGAACCCCTGAATCTGTGACGCGTGCAGATCTAACGCCAACAGCCTGTCCGCACCGGCGGTGGTAATCAAATTGGCCACCAGCTTGGCTGTGATCGGGACGCGGGGCGCATCTTTTCGATCCTGCCGCGCATAACCCATGTAAGGCATGACAACACACAACCGGCTGGGAGATGCCCGCCGGAAGGCGTCGAGAATGATCAACAACTCCATGATCGATTCGTTGGAAGGCCGCCCAGTAGGTTGAACAATGAAGACGTCGGCATTCCGAACGTTCTCCTGAATCTGGCATCGAATTTCACCGTCGGAAAACTTGCCGAGCCGCATCTCACCAACTTCGATCTGCAGGTAACTGCAAATCGCCTCGGTCAGCGGCCTGTTGGCGCTTCCGGAAAAGACTTGGAGTGGGGTTTCCTTCAACATAAATTCAGCCTCTTGGCTGGGGCGGCAGGATTCGAACCTGCGAATGCCGATTCCAAAGACCGGTGGCTTACCGCTTGCCGACGCCCCAAGACGCGGCAGAGTATAACCTAACCCGCCAAAGCCGCAACCCATGTGGTTCCGGCTCTGCAGGAAGCTCTCAGC
>JAOZPW010000073.1 GCA_029932545.1 Thermoanaerobaculales bacterium
TTGGGTAGTGGACTCGGCTGACACAACAAAGCGCCACGGTTCCCCGCGGCGCTTGATTGAGTCATGACTCGTTAAAGCGATCAATAACGGCCGTTCACCCCTGGTACTGCGCGTCCCCGAAGCCCAAGATAAGAAAGAAAATCATCGGAAGAAAGGCAAGGCCCAATCCAAAGCCGAGACCCTTGCCGAATCTCTCGGCAACCGCGAGCGCGACCAGAATCACAACGACAAAATTGACCAATGGGATGAAGAACAAAATGATCCACCACAGTGGTTTGCCGGCGATTTCCAGAAGTACGATCACGTTGTAGATCGGGATCAGGCATGCCCAACCCGGTTTCCCGGCCTTGACGAAGGTCTTCCACATCCCGGCAATCACCAGGACCGTTACGGCCAACCAAATCAGCGCGAACAACAGACTCCCCGCCGCCGCAGCGGCACTACCGGCAGCGTCATACCCCGCATCCTGTGCCAACAGCATTCCAGACAGCATCAACGACATGTTCCCCTCCTCCTTCTATATAGTGATCTTGTCGATCTGACCCCAATCCTACACCAGACCCCCGGAATTCCGAAGAGACCAGGCCGATCGAATTTCGGACGCCACCGTGCAATCCGGCCCTTTCATAGCGACAGCAACGACATAGATCCATCCCGGAGACTCCGCGACCACTCGAACGGCCGCCAGGGTTTCCGGTCGATTGCGGGCCAGGACCAGGCGGCGGCCGCTCATTCGGGAAGCCCGCCGACCGGGACACAAGCAGACGGCGACCGGTCGTCCCCCAACCCTCAAAGCACCCTCCAATGCCTCGATCAGGCATCTCTCTTCATGTGTCAAACGACTGTCGGGAATCGGGCGCGGTCCCAGCAAGCCTTGAATAAACTCCAGCACCACACGCGCCGATCGTCTAAGACCCGGCGCCGAACCGATCGGCCTGACGACGGCGCCAGGCAGGGTTCTGCCAATCAAGGCGGCAACCCTCTCCCGTTCTCCCGGACCAAGGAGCATGTGGGGTGTCTCGATCTCCCCGGGTTTCGCGTCGTTTCCGAGAACTCCCGGAAGCGGCCCGGGCCACTGCTCCAGGGCCTCGAGCGACACCCATCGTTTGGTATCGCTATCGACGATTTCCACCAGGGGCGATTGCCGGATCGCCTCGAGTGCCAGACCCCTTTCGGCAGCCTTGAACAGCGAGGACGTAATTCGTTGTCGATGGTCGGCGCTCAACTCGGAAAGGCGCGGGACGACCCTCAGGGTCAACTCAACGACACGGGAGATCAACGCCTGAAGATACGGCGTCATGGCCTCCCTGAGCTGTGCTGCCGAGGCCCTGCCCTGCACCAGGCCCTGTAATTCAACGGCCGCTTCGAACGGCGGCCAGTTGGGAACACCAATACGAGTCGCTACAACCCCGTGGCGCAGCAACCAAAGCCTCGGCGCGCTCAGATTGACTCCAAGCCCAATCACGGCCGGCAAAGGCGATTCGATGCGAGCCCGAAAGCACCCTGAATCCATGTCGCGTTGCACATTCCGGCCATTGACGACGACGGGCACGGCTGCAAAACGACAGGCTATCTCAAGCCACCTGTTCGCTCGTTTGAGATTCAGTTTCGGCCGAGTCAACTCAATGAAAACTCCGTCTTCCTGCGGACCCTCGTCGTACGAAAGATGAAAAGCTTCTCGGCCACCGGCCTTGAGTATCGTCGCCCGTCCCCTCACCCACGAACGGATCACAAGCCGCCGCGGACGTAACCCAACCGCCCATCCAAGGGCCGAGGCGTCGAGATCCTCGAGCGCCGCCAGGGCCTGAAGCCTCACGACATCCTCTCCCTGGGACGAGGCGCGCCTCAGGGCTTCGATGGCGGACTCCGGCAGGACCGCCCCAGGTGCATCGACCACGACCCGGCTCCTTCGGCATTGAACGTCGACACTGGTTGCGCCAAGGCCGAGGACCAGGCGGACCAGTTCGGCCGGAACCTGATAGGGACCACCAACTTGATCATGAGCCACCGCGTCGAATGCGGCGTCCGGATCAACCGAGAGCAGGGTTTCGGTCATACCGGCCGGTTCTCCATGGCCGTCAACGCATCGCGGGCCAGCGCCGCCAGGGCCTGTTGGGCCGGCGCCCCTAAGGACGGCAAGACTGCAAAGACGATATCGACGGCGCCAAAGATCGCCTCCGCACGGTTCTCTTCCCTACGATCGCAACACAACCGCCACTGACGATTATCGTCGTCAATCACCATCCAGGCCGTCGCCCCACCGTCCACCAAAAATCCTGAGCCAACGCCACCCGCTACTCTATCTGCACATCGAAGATCCAGTTTCATCCCGTTTCGGAGGAGGGCTTCTTGAACCTCAAAGCACAACGAATCAGTTCGCGATCGCTGCCAAAGCTCCGCCCATCGATCGAGGTCAAAAGCGCCGAATTCAGAAGCCGCAACGCGCCCGGCATGAGTCGACCCGTCAACGACCATGGCGCCTCCCTCTCTGGCCCGTTCCACCCACACACCGGGAGACTCGGCAACGAACAGCCCCATATTCAAGGCGGCATCTTCAATCCCGGCCAGAGACTGCCGATCCGCTCCGTGAGCCGGCACCAGATCTCGCCTCCTGGCTTCAGTAAACCCAGGCCATGCCTCCCGGTCCCGCACAAGCGACTCGACCAAAGGTCCAGTATCGAGGTTGCCAGGCGCATTGAACTCCCGTTGGGTTTTGAACCTCCTCGCCCCAAAAACAACAACCAAAATCAGGATGCTCCCACCCAACAGGCCGACCCACCAAAGTGAACGATCCGGATTTCCTTCGGGACGATTATCGATGCTGAGTTCAACTGGTTGTTCCCCTTGCGGCGCGACCAATCCGCCCGGTATCGCGACCGTCGCGTCGGCAGGGACCCACCGCCCCCCTCCCAGATCAACTTCAACCCACGCATGAAGGCCCGGCATCGGCGCTCCCCCGGCGCCTCTCCAACCGATAGCCAATCTGGATCTCAGCCCGGCCTCGCTGAGAACGGCCGCCAGGACGGTATTGACAACATCACAATCACCTCCGCCGGCCCTGAAGATCAGCCCGAAAAAACCCGCCGGCAGCGAGTCATCTGAATTCAAATCTTCAAACTGTCCTGATGACCCCAGCGAGGCCCTGACCAGCTTTATCGCCCCATCAACCCTTTGCGCGGGCGGCAATTTCTCAAGGCCGGCTGCCCTTCGAGCCACAGCAGGCGGAAGAGCAGGCCAACGCCCGCCGCCCTGGATCTCGAACGCACGCTCGACGGTCCGATAGACAACCCGTCCTGCCATCTCTGAATCCAGGCGCAGGACCGGCTCGTCATCGGGCGTCAACCACAATTTCGCAGAGTGTCCGTTGAGCTGAACCGACACCGCGTCAACGACATGACCCGTCGAAACCGGAAGCCGCAGAAGAGGCCCGGATGCCAGAAACCTGAGCTCAATTTCGAGGCTCGAGGCGGAGCTGCCATCCAACGACTCGGCCAACCGCAACGGGCGCTCACTCCTGATCGCCTTTCCCCCTTCGTCGATACCGGCGACGTGGAAGGCCGCCAGGAACGGCCGTTGATCCGATGGTCGGTACTCGAGGTCGGGAACGCCTCCGACTCCCTCGATCTTTTCGGTCACCGGACCGGCGTATGAAATTGAACGGTCAACGTACGGTTCGGGCGTCAATCCTCCGGCTGCGGAGGGAGGACCTGGCATCCCCGAGCGAGACTGTCTCTCGTTCAAAATGGCGGCGCCCCATAGCCCGAAGATCACACCGGCCAGCATCAACGCGCCGACACCAATCGCAAGGCGGCGACCAACCACAGCATCTCGGATTCTCCGCCATACAGACCGAGGCGACAGCCGTTCCAGCTCCATTTCGCACAGACGGCGGGTTTCCGATCGAATGACCCGAGCCACGGCAAGCAAAGCCCGGTCTTGTGCCACGTCGCCACGGTCCATCAACACGGCCAAACGATCGCTGTCGATGACGACACGGGGCGATAGCCCGGAGGTTGGCAGCCTGGAATTTCTCCTGAGCGGTCGATCCGGTCGAAGCAGAAGGTCATCGACAGAGGCAGCCGACCGAACCCTGAGGCCGTGGGCCAGCAGTATCACCTCTGGAACTGCTCCCAGAGACACTGCACCCCGAAGCCCGGTTCGACGAAATACAAGGCCCGGCTCTTGGGCTGCTATCGATTCTGTCGCCACCCGACCGTTGACAAGAACCTCCAGCAGTTCCTCGGAAGGGGCAGACTGCCTGAGATGGCGCGCATCCCGCCGAACCAAATCCCATACCGACGTGCCAAGATCACCGGCACGCGCCGAACGTTTCATCCGGACGGAGGTGCCTGAAGGCATTCGAAACTTTTTCTTGCTCCTGACCTCCAGACCGGAATCGAAGACAATCTCCCAGCCTTCCTCGGCCCCCAGCGAGCGGGACCGAAGGGTGATCTCGGTCGGCTCAAACCTCAGAATTGACCAGAAACCAACCCCGAATTGCCCTGCGGCATCTGCGTTTCCCCTCTTGCTCGAGGCGTACAGGGTCAAAAGAAAGCGCTGGGCATGCTCCAGGGCCATTCCTCTCCCGTCATCCGTCACCGTGATCGCCTCGATACCCTGCTCGACCCTGGTTTCAATGATGACCCTTCGCGCTCCGGCGTCTCTGGCATTTTGAAGCAGCTCCCTGAGGAAGACCATGTTCTCACCACCGTACCGGGAGGCCTCTCGTTCTGCGAGACTGAGAAAATCAGCGGCTGAAGTTGTCACATCAATACCATGCCATACCATGCCATGAACGACCGGCAACCGCTAATTTGGGTTCAAAATCGCGTCACGAGCTTTGGCTCCGGCTCCGATGAGAACCTTTTCGTCAGACATCCGTATTTCATACCAGACGTCCCCCGATTGGGACGAATCGCAGGGATGGAGCCAAAAGCTTCATCCAACTCCTCCTTTCGGCTCCCTTCCCCCGGGGAGCCGACTTTTTTCAGATCAGAGCGATCAATGACGGCGTCCTCCATTCGAAATGTTAGTCTTGGGCCATGTCGAAAACCATCCGAGCAACCGCACCATGCCGCGCCGACTTGGCGGGGGGCACCCTTGACATCTGGCCTCTGGGCATTCTTCACCCCGGCGCCATCACCGTCAACGTGGCCCTCCCCGTCAAGGTAGTTCTCGATCTTTCCGACGGCGCTCAGAAGGGGGTCGTCGAACACCGCCCACCAGGCTGCCAATGGCGGACACTTGGATTCCGCGATGCTGCGACCGACCTGACAGCGGCCATCTGCTTTCATCTGGCGCCACATGGTGGTTTGAGAGTGGATGTAGTGGAGCAGGCGCCGATGGGCTCCGGCCTGGGTGGCTCTTCGACCTACGGTATCGCTCTGGCCAGAGCTTCCGCAGAAATCGCCGGCCAGGTTCTGACAGACGACCAGGTCGTCCGCCTGGTCCAGAACCTCGAGGCTCGGTTGCTCGGTACCCCGACCGGATGTCAGGATCACTGGGCAGCCGTCAGAGGCGGTGTTCAGGCACTCCATCTGGGCCCAGGAGGCAATCGATTGGAAAGGCTTGACGTCGATCAAAGCTGGCTCAAGTCCAGAATTACGGTCTTTTTTACCGGGATCACACACCATTCGGGAATGGTCAACTGGCAGGTTATTCGACGACGTCTTGAAGGGGACCCGACGACGACCCAGGCCCTCCATTCGATCACAGAGGCCGCCGGCCTGTGCAGACAAGCCCTTCTGTCGGCGAAGACTGACGCCGTCACCGGTGCTCTTCATCATGAGTGGACAGCTCGGCGGCGCCTTGCTCCCGAAATTTGCCCCCCCGAACTCACACATCTGGAATCTGAGGCCTTGAATGCAGGCGCCCTTGCCTTCAAGGCCTGCGGCGCCGGAGGGGGTGGCAGTATCCTTATCTGGCACGAACCGGACGCGGCCGACTCCGTTGCCAAAGCGCTCCTGAACGCGACTCCGGAGGGCATCCTTTTCCCTCGCGGTGTGGCCAGTAATGGATGTACCGTTAAAATGCTACACTAGGGAAACGAACAAGGAGGAGACGAATGGGATTTTTCGACAAATTCACCAAGAGTTTTGAAGATGAGGTTGAGGAGGCCATGGAGAAGATCCGCGGCATGGGTCTCGGGGTCGAGGGCCTTTCGGCATCGGTCGACGGCAAGGTTGTCACGATCAAAGGATCTGCACCCGACATGGATGCCAAGGCCAAGGTCATGCAGTTTTTCAACGAGATGGTCGATACCGAGAACACCTTCAATATGATCTCGATTCCGGCGCCCGAGCCCAAACCGGAACCCGAACCTGAGCCGGAACCTGCGGCTGAAGAAGCAACCACCACCGGTGAGCGGGTGTACGAAGTTGTTCACGGTGACACCCTCGGCGCCGTCGCCCAGAAGTTCTACGGCCACGCCAATGCCTACATGAAGATCTTCGAAGCCAACAGAGACATCCTGGACAATCCCAATCTGATCAGGCCCGGCCAGAAGCTCCGCATTCCGGAATAGACGAATCTCTGTCGAAACGTTGTTTCAGTAATGCCTGACGGACTCTATATCGGCACCGCCCGCGAGGGCGGTGCTCGTGTTTCTCTCGACACCGACCATCTGACGACCCACGCCGTCTGTCTCGGCATGACGGGGTCGGGCAAGACCGGCCTTGGAATCGTTGCACTCGAAGAACTGGCTCGGCACGGTGTACCTCTTTTGATCATTGACCTCAAGGGCGATATGCTCGACCTGCTCCTCAATTTTCCGGATCTCAGCCCATCGGATTTTGAACCGTGGCTGCCTCCTGATGCCAAGGCCTCCGAAGGCGCGGAGGCTGTCGCCGCCAAGCTGGCATCGTTATGGAGCAAGGGACTGAAGGACAGCGGGCTCGACGGGACGGATGTTGCAGCCGTCGCCGAGGGCGTTCGATGGAAGTTGATAACCCCCGGCATCGCCTCAGGCGCCCCCCTGGACATTCTGCCCAGCCTGGCGCCACCATCCGGGTGGAGCCCTGACTCCGACCCCGACGGCGCCCGTGACCGGGTCAACGGCCTGACCTCCGCTTTGCTCTCACTGGTGGACCGCGGCGGAGATCCACTCTCTGATCCCGATCACGTTCTGATGGCATCGATCATCTTAGAAAACTGGAGACAGGGCCGCAGCCTCGACCTGTCGGGCCTCTTGAAGAATATTGCGGACCCACCGATAGACCATCTCGGCGCTCTGCCCCTGGAAACCTACTATCCCAGAGACCGGCGAATGAAGCTGGTGATGGCTCTCAATACCCTGATCGCCAGCCCGTCATTTTCCGCGTGGACCGAAGGCATCCCGCTCGACATGGAACAACTCCTCGGACCACCGGGCGACCCCTGTGCAACGATCATCACTCTGGCCCACCTCGACGACCGGCAACGGCAGTTCTGTCTGGCACTCGTCGTATCCGAACTGGTCGCATGGATGCGGCGTCAACCGGCCTCTTCCGGGCTGCGGGCCCTGCTCTACATCGACGAGGTCCAGGGGATCCTCCCACCCTCCCCCGCCAACCCTCCAACCAAGGGCCCCCTCCTGACCCTGCTCAAACAGGGGCGGGCTTTCGGGGCCGGAGTGTGGCTGGCCACCCAGAACCCAGTTGACCTGGATTACAAAGCCCTTGGCAATGCAGGCGTCAAGGTCATCGGGCGGCTGATTACAGAGAGAGACCGGGATCGCGCCCTCGAGGGTCTGGGGCTCAGCGGCACCGACGAAGGGCAGGACATCGAAAGAGTCGTCGGCTCACTTGCCAAGAGGGAGTTCCTCCTTCACGACGTACGTGCCAAGAACCGTATCCAGGTATTTTCCTCCCGGTGGGCGATGAGCTATCTCCGGGGTCCGATCGCTCTGTCGGAAATGGAACCTCTGTTCGCAAAACCTATTCAATCCGTGCCATCACAAGGGCTTTCCATCCCGAAGTCGCGCCCACTGCCGGACCAGGTCGAGCAGTCGAACGAGGACAAACGCTCTGATCCTCCGGTACTCCCGATCGATGTCCCACAGCTCTTCGGCGCCAAGACCGGCATGGTGAAGCCATCACTCTTGGTTCATAACCGGGTGACCATCGAACGCCGAACGCTGGCCCTGCTCCGCACCATGAGCGAGTTCTGGCACGTACCGATTGACGAGCGGGGGACGCCTCTCTGGGATGATGCCAAACCGCTTGAGACAGAGCCGGAGCTTGAGGATGCACCACCTACTGGCACCCTCTTTCCTATTGCAGCGCCCGAGGCACTGGCCAAAGAACTCCGTTCGGCGGATCGTTCTTTCGTTAAATGGCGGGCACGCCGGACAATAGGGATCCTGGCCAACAGCAAACTCAAATGCGTTGTGGACAAGGGCGAGAGCCGAGATGAATTCTTGGAACGCTGCCTGGAACTGGCGGACCGCGCTGACGACAAACGTCAAGACGCCGCTCGCCGAAAATTCGAGCGCAAAATCGACATCCTCAAAAGAAGGCTGGAACGGGAACTCGATGAACTTGACCGGGACCAGGTCGATCTTGCCGCCCGGGAATCCGAAGAAAAGTTGGGCATGATCGAGGGCCTTTTTTCCGTCTTGTTGGGCTCCCGCAGCCTGCGTTCGGCTGCCGGCAAGGCAACCTCAAAACTCAAGACCTCGGCGGGAAAGCGGCGGATGCGTCAAAAGGCTGAAGCCTCCGTGCAAGAGTCCGAGCATGAGATCGACAGACTCGAACACCAGCTTGAGGATCTCGCCGCCGAAATGCACGACGAAATCGACGAAATCGCCGCCGCGTCGGACGAGATCGCGAACACTCTTAAAGAGGTACAGGTTCGCCCCAAACAGGCGGATGTGACCGTCAAGGAGATCAGCTTGGTGTGGGGGATTTAACCCGAGCCCGTGCCCGACGGGGCCCAGGCTCGAAACTCGAAACTGGAAACTTGACGCCAACCCGCCGACGGCGGAGTCGAAAAACCACTGACCAGCCCGCCAGTGAAGTGTCCCAGAATTAACGAAGGGAGCGCGGGGTAGGAACCGGCACCAGGCCGAAGGCCTACCACAGCGAAGTCGTGGGGACTCCGGAGGAGTCCTGTGCGGGCGCTGCCCCGCATCGTACCCTCTGGTTCACAAACGAAGAGTAATTGGTGGTCGTTGATCGCTGTGATGAACCACAGGCGGAAGATTGATTTGCGGTGGATCTTGGGGGTCCAGCTTCGCTATTTCAAAGATCCTGGATGAAAAGTTGCCACTGGCAAACGGAGTCGAGTTTCCAGTTTCGAGTTTCGAGTGTTTCCCCTCAATCCGAGACCCACTCCGGCAGCTTGGAGCCAATGATCGGGATACGATCGCTGCTGATCACGCCGTCTCTCGAGCTGATGACCTTCTGCAACGCCACGACCACGTCGGGATCAAACTGTTTCCCAGACTCCGCATGGAGTTCCTGCATCGCTACATTCGAGGATTGAGCCGCCCGGTAGGGTCGATCACTGGTGATCGCGTCCCACGTGTCGACAGCGGCTATGATTCGCGCCTCCAAAGGAATTTCTTCACCCTTCAGTCCGAAGTATCCCGGATACTTGAGGCTCTTGGCATCGGTGCCGCCGTCCCAGCGCTCCTGATGATACCGAATGAACGGAATCGCCGGCCCCAGGATATCGACACTTTCAATGATCTCCACACCGACTGTGACATGACGCTCGATGATCTCCCGCTCTTCCAGAGAGAGGGGCCCGGCCTTGTTGAGAATATGCTCGGGGACCCCTATCTTCCCTACATCATGAAGAAGTGCAGCAAACCGAAGCATTTCCAACCTTGGGCCCACCAACCCCATTTCTTTCCCGACGGCCACTGCCAATTTGGCAACCCGCTGCACATGCCCCTGGGTCAACGGATCCTTGGCCTCAACGGCAGCAGCGAGAGCGGTGACGACTCGCTCGAAGTTCTCCTGCAAGAGGCGCCGGTGCTCATCCAGTTCGCGCACCAGACTATCGGCTCTCCCCCATGCCAAACCAACCACCAGTGCAGCACCGACGAAGACCACCAGGTTGAGGTAGCTTGAGAACAACTCCTCAAACAGCCCCATGCCTTCCTGGTGCGCTTGAATGCGGACCACCTGAACAACGTAGACAACTCCCGCTACCGCATTGACCTGCAGCGCCGCTCCGACACCCCCCCTGACCGCCGCCCACAGGATGGGAATCAAAAGTAACGCGGCGATCCAGTGCACCCCGAAAAGCGCAAACCGAAGGGTCAGTTCCATTGCAACAAAGACGATAACGATCATCACCATCGGCTTCGCAACGGTGGCAGGTGATTTAATCCAACCCCGGTACAGCCGATTGAGATCATCAGCCAGCACGAGGTCCGGCCTTACCATCAGCACAACCGGAGCCGCCAACACCATAACGGCGATCAGATCCCCAAGAAACCAGCCGGAAAAAGAAACGAAAGCCTGCCCGACACTCATCTGCGGCTGGTTCAGAAGAATCAACGCGGGCAGCGCCACCAGAGCCGATACCAGTGTCGGCACAACGGCGACAACTCCCAAGAACTGGATGCACCGATACTCTCTCACCCGCAGCCGGTTGACCACCAAGGCGGGAATCACGGCCTGTAGAGTTGCCGCGATTGCAAAGAATACGACGCGGCCCGGTGTCGTCGACAGCCCCCACGGGGTCAGGCAATATCCGACGAAGACCGCGCTGACACCCCACCACCTGAAGAACAGGCCCGCGAGAACCGCAACCGCCGAGGCCGGAAAAATCAGGGCAACACCGCCCGCCACCTCGAATGCGACACCTGCCCGATTGAGCATCGCAATAGCCACCGTCGTTGCAACCACTGCCATTAAGATGGTGAGAGCCCTCCCTGGGCCGATACTCATCCAGTTTCGGACGGTCTCAATGGAGGTTGGTGTGGCTTTAAAACTGGAGTTCATTCCGCAGGCCTCTGTCAAGGATAGCATTGCAATGTGATCCCGGGCACTGAGATCGGAGCGCCTTGTAGATAGGATTATTCCAGACATCGGTTCGATTGAGAGGATCAAGACCGCCAACGGAGGTATTATGGCAAGCAAAGATGGGATGACGCCCGATCGTCGACAGCTGATACACAAGGCCGGATCCCCATTCCGAAAGGCAGCGGCTAGAGTGTCCGAAGGAACCCGCTCCAGTGCAGGCGGCACACGCTCGATGCGCAGGCCGGGCCACAAACCGCACTCAAAGGCCTTGCCGGCCCCTCCCTCGGCAGCCGTAATCGCCCTCAATCGTGTGGCTTTCGGCCCCCGCCCCGGCGATATCGCACACTTCAACAGTCTCGGATCGACTGACGAGCTCAGACTGATCGCTCATATCGACCAGCAGCTGAACCCTGCAGCAATCGATGATAGCGCGTGTGACGCCCGTCTGGTGGCAGCCGGATTCACGACTCTGAACAAGAGTCAGGCACAGTTGTGGCAGGATCATTACCTGGGAGATCCCCCGTGGAATGTTCGAATCCAACCGGTGTATGAGACCGAGCGAGCAACCTTTCTCAAGGGAGCTCACAGCCGGCGCCAACTTCTCGAAGTCCTTACCGATTTCTGGCATAACCACTTCAATATCTATTGTTGGAGCAGTTCTCGAATCTATCCCCTTTGGGTCCACTGGGACCGGGACATCATTCGAGGCAACACAATGGGAAACTTCCGACAGATGCTCCAGGATGTCGCGACGGCGCCTGAGATGTTGTATTACCTGGACAATTACACCTCAAGCAACGCTGGTCCCAATGAGAACTTCGCCCGTGAACTCCTTGAGCTTCACACCCTCGGCGCCGAGAACTACTTCGGGGTCATGCTTCAGGGCGATGTCCCGACCGACGGGCAAGGCCGTCCCCTGGGCTATGTCGACGAGGATGTCTTCGAGGCGACCCGGTGCCTGACCGGATGGACCATCAATTTTGACACCGGATTTTTCGACTACCGCGACGACTGGCACGACCGGTTCCAGAAACACGTTCTGGGGGATCACTACCCAAGCGATCAACCTCCGATGAAGGATGGTCAAGACCTCCTCGACGCCTTGGCTTCTCATCCCGGAACCGGGCGCTATATTGCCCGCAAGCTCTGCCGTAGACTGATTTCGGACGACCCGCCTCAGGCCGTTGTCGATGCTGCGGCAGCGGTCTTCACCGCCAACGTGGATGCCTCAGACCAGCTGGCAAAGGTCGTACGCACCATCGTGCTTTCCGATGAGTTCCTCTCAACCTGGGGGGAAAAGATCAAACGCCCGTTCGAAATTGCAGTATCGAGCATCCGGGCAACCCAGGCCGAATTCAGTTGGGCGCTGGACGAAAGCGCGACCGACTCCTTCTTGTGGATGTATGACCAGGCCTCGCAACCTCTGTTCTCGTGGAGAACTCCCGATGGGTTCACGGACGTCAAGGAAGCCTGGAAAAGTACAACGCCCCGCGTCGGGACCTGGAGATTGGTCAACTGGTTGATCGATCGAGAGGACGACGGAATCTACCGGGCAGCGGTTGTCGCCCATACGCCCACCGACATCCGCACCGCGACGGCCCTCGCCGATTTCTGGATCCACAGAATTCTGGGCCGTGCGATGCCGGAGTCCGAGCGCTACGAGATTATTGATTTCATGGCCCAGGGCCACAACCCGGACCTCGATCTGCCTCTCGCCACTGATGACGACACGCAGGAACGTCTGCGTTCGATGGTCGGTCTGATTTGCATGTCCCCGTCCTTTTTGTGGAGGTAGTGATGATTCAACCCACCAGACGCAACTTCATCGTCGGCGCCGCGGCCGCAGCTGCCGGCGCCACAGGCGCCATCAAGACACGGATGGCCTTCGCCGGCCCCGATGCCGAGGACAACAACGAACTCCTGGTCTTCGTTTTTCTTCGGGGAGGCATGGACGGGCTTTCCCTCGTTCTTCCCATCACCGGAGCAGACCGCAGCTACTATGAAACGGCCCGCTCGTACCTCGCCGTCCCGAACACCGGGCCGGATGCGGCCCTGGCCCTGGACGGCATCTTCGGAATCAACCCCAATGCCGCTCCCCTCCATGATCTGTACCAGGCGAACCATTTGGCTATCGTGGTGGCCGCAGGAATGACTGAAGCCAACAGGTCTCATTTCGACGCAATGGAGTTCATCGAACGCGGGACACCAGGCAACAAGCTGACCTCAACGGGGTGGCTAACTCGCCATTTGGCGTCCGCACCCAATCTGCCGCCTGAAATTATCATGCCCTCGATCTCGGTAGGTTCAGTCCAGGCAACCTCTCTGCTGGGAGACATGAATACGATCAATATCTCCGACCCCGACTCATTCAACCTTCAAGTTGGACCGTGGGAATGGAGGAGCGCGCAGCGCGTTGCACTTCGGCACCTCTACACGCAGGACTCAACGTGGCTCCATCAGGCCGGCCTTCAGACCCTCGACGCCGTCGACATCGTCGAGCTGAACACCGGCGGCAACTACGTGCCGTCCAACGGTGCGGTCTATCCTTCCGGCTCCTTCGGTGACCATCTTCAGGTCGTCGCTCAAATGACCAAGCTGGACCTCGGATTGAGAGTGGCGACCATCGACCTTGGAGGATGGGACACGCACGAGGGACAAGGAGACCAGGGACAGGGCTACTTCGGTGGAGAGATCAGCGATCTCGCTCAGGGACTCAAGGCTCTATACACGGACCTCGACGGTTCGGGCGCATCCAACTACACCGGGCGAATGACGGTGGTCGTGCAATCGGAGTTTGGGCGGCGCCTGAGAGAGAACGCCGATCACGGCACGGACCACGGCCACGGTAATTTGATGCTGGTCATGGGCGGAAATACAAACGGCGGCATTCATGGCCAGTGGCCCGGCCTCGCCAATGAGGATCTGTACGACGGCGCCGATCTCGCTGTCACCACCGATTTCAGGAGAGTGCTCTCCGAAATATTGATACGCAGGATGGGGAACAACAAGCTCGGGGTCGTCTTCCCCGGCTATGCCGATTACCAACCCCTCGGCATCGTCACCGGCGTCGATTTGCCGCCGGACTACTCCGCAGACGGATCCGCCATCTTCAACGACGGCTTAGAGAGCGGCGACACCTCGAGGTGGTCTTTGACTACGGGTTGAGGGAAGAAAACAAACGCCAAGGCGCAAGGATCATCGCAATAATGAGGATGAATTCAAGAAAACGTCGAAGGTAGAGACCCATTCCGGCTGGGCCGGAATGGGCAATGTGGTTTGCGCCTTGCAGCCGGACACTGGTGAGAAGATCGGGCTAGAATCACCGGGTGGAACAGCGGTCATTGACTGGTCTGAGACGAAGCCTCGTTGAAGCGTCTGTGTTCTTGGGCGTATTCATCGTGGACCTCTGGATACTCAGGGGTCTGTCCAGCCCCCTGTTCGAGT
>JAOZPW010000331.1 GCA_029932545.1 Thermoanaerobaculales bacterium
AGCCCCCGATCGCTTCTATGACCAACGTCTGAGGCTGTTCCTCGGCCCACTCGACCAACGTCATCGGCTTCAGGGCAACCCCGTCAGCACGCGCGACGATCAACACGACGGGCAACTCCGGAGTTGGGTCGAGATCGACCAGACCCTGACCATCGGCGATCCAACTGCCAGGAAGACCGACCGCCGTCACATGAGCGCCGGGCAGAGGCTTGCCGTCCGAGCCGACGAGAACCAATTCGACAGCAGAGATCGAATGAACCGTGCTGATCAGGAGTAATAAAAAAAAGACTGGAATCAAGAACCTCTTCAAGAGTCCTCCGAACGCGAGACCATAGCACATGGTCCACTGATGAAAAGATGCCGTGTCACCTCGGAGTGAGGCCTGGATTGGTTCTCCTGAGATTTCAGTTCTTCGGTGGCTCTCCAGACCAATCCAAACCTCACTCCGAGGTAGGGCACTTCGCGCGGAAGGGATTGAATTTGGGGCAAATCCAGCTTTCAAAACCCCCTCGGATACACGAGCGCGTTCCCGGCCACTTGACCCGCGATCAAAGGCCGCGCTACGGTATCGATGACAATTCGGGGTGGTCAAACCCGGGGACAGCGACAGCGGCGCAGATGCGCGTCGAGGCGATGATTTCCGGGCAGGGGAAGCCGGTGAGAATCCGGCGCGGCCCCCGCCACTGTAACCGGAGACGATGGGTTCTGGGGAGGAATGGGGAAACCCGTTCCGACCAGCCACTGGAAGGCGTAAACCTCTGGGTTGGCCACTGGGAAGGTGAACCCCTCGGTGTCGTGCGAAAACACGACGGATCCGGGAGCCAGGAGACCTACCATCCCCCAACCGAAACGGGAGGTTTCACCGTGTCTGTATGCCGTCTTTTTTCTGTTCCCTGCCTATTAGTGACTTATCCTGAATCACGTCCAAAGAATCAAGGCAAGAAACAAGCCGAAATTATACAAACGGCCACAGTTTCAGAGTTTGCCGATGATTGCATAGGGTGGGGTTTTCCCGAGCCCGTGCCCGTGCCCGATTCCTCTTGGATGAGGCCCAGCTCAAGAACCCACAGAGGCGTTTACCTGGATTCCAGCTTTTCGGGGCAATGCAAACCACATGTCGGGAACGATAACGGGCTCGGGCTCGGGTCAAGGCGCAGTATCTTCTTTAGCTCCATCTGCGCCGGATTGGTCCTGTTGGCAGCTGCCGGTTTCCCCAGTGTCTCAAACGCCCAGGATTCTACCTTCTCTTCCGAGATTACCGTCACGGCCACCGGCACCCAAGAGGGGCTCGAAGACGTTCCCCTTCCGATCACGGTGATTACCGAAGAGGAAATGGAAAACGCACAGACCGAGTCGGTCGCCGACATCCTCAGGAGGGTTCCCGGCCTCAACGTCGTTCAATCCAGCGGACCAGGTTCGGTGACCTCGATCTTTACCCGGGGAACGGAAAGCGACCACACTCTCGTGATGATCGACGGCGTCCGCCTCAATTCCCCGTATTTCGGGGGCTTCGATTTCTCTCAGCTTGCCACCGCCGGCCTGGGGCGTATCGAAGTTGCACGAGGACCCTACTCCGCCCTCTGGGGCGCCGATGCAATCGGTGGCGTGATCAATTTGATCCCCGGGACCGGCACCGATGGATTCGAAGGCTCCCTCAGCGGCGAATGGGGCGGAGGTTCATGGGAACGCTATGAGGGAGCGATCACCTATGGATCGGAGGACTTTGACCTGATGGCCTCCGGCCTGATGCGGGAGGGCGAAGGTGATCTCGAGAATTCAGATTTCAACCTGCAACAGGGCCTGGTCAACGCCGGCTTCAAATGGGGCAAGGGCAGCAGGATCTCCTTTCTCTACCACGAGGTCGATTCGGAACTGGGAATTCCCTTCTCTTCCCCCGGCGCCATGACTCCCTTGCGCCGCCAGGAAACCAACCAACGAACCCTGGCAATCCCCCTCAAATGGGCGATCTCCAATCGTTGGTCGTTGGAGGCGACGGTATCCTCCGTTGAGCGGGAGCTGGATTTCTCCGATCCCAACGACCCCTGGGGTTTCACCTGGTCCCATACCGAAACCGAAACCACTCAGGCACGGCTGGCGTCCCATCACACATTGGGAAGTCACAGACTGTCCTGGGGCGCCGAGTGGCGCGAGGATGAAGTGACCGATGGTTCAGTCTATGGGCCCAACCTGGAGGCCGTCAGCTACGACATGACGAGTCTCTTCGCACAGGATGTCTGGAGCATGGGCAATGCGCTGACCCTGGTATTAGGAGCCCGATGGGACGACACCGACCAGTGGGGCTCGGAGATCTCTCCGAGGGCCAACCTGGGATGGAGGGTGTCCGATACCGTGGAAATCCAGGCAGGATACGGTGAAGCCTACCGCCAGCCCTCGGTTGGCGAACTCTTCTATCCCTTTTCGGGAAATGCCGATCTCAAGCCCGAGACTTCCGACAGTTTCGAAGTCGGCCTGGTCTGGGGTGGGCAGGGCCGGACTTCACCGCGACTGCATTTCAGCGCATTCTCGACCGACATCGACAATCTGATCGTATTCGACTACGTCAACTACTCTCTCCAGAACATCGGCAAGGCAGAGATCAACGGCTTCGAGGCGGCGTTGGACACTGTCTATTCCGATGCTTTGAACTCTCATTTGCAGGTCACCTGGCTGGACACCTCCGACGGATTCGGCAACGAACTGCTCAGACGTCCCGAATGGAGCGGCGCCTACACTCTGTCCGGCGCCTTCCTGTCCTGGCTCAAGGGCTATGCAACCGTCAGGTATGTCGGCAATCGCTTCGATGTTGATCCGCTGACCTTCGAGACGACTCCGACCGAAAGCTTCGTGACGGCCGATCTCGCACTGGCTACTCAGATCTGGGACACGATCGAGTTGACCCTGCGTGCGACCAATCTTTTGGACAAGGACTACGAGGAAGTCCTCGGCTATCCCGCCCAGGGACGCCGGATCATCGGTGGTATTCGAATCGATTTTTGATGGCCGGCGTCAGGAGGGGATAAACCCCTCCCCTACAAAATCAAACCCTAAAACGTAGGGGCGGGGTTTATCCCCGCCTTTTTTCTCTCGCCCTTCAATGCCATTCCGACTGAGCCGGAACCAATACTATGCGCGCCACCTTGAACCCGAGCCCGAGCCCGTTACCGTTACCGTTTTTTCGATGGTCCTGCCGTGTGAGTTGCCAAAGCAACCCGGATTGTCTTTTCAATCATCCTGCCATCGTGTTCTTCAGGGCGCATCTTGCTCCCAGTCAAAGGGCGCGACAAACCCCGGTCGTGCCGGGATGAACAGGGGATCGTTGAAAGCCGGGATCTCCAATTCAGGGTCAGGGGCGAAAACCACTGAAGCGTAGGCGTAGTATGGGAGGTCGGCATCAGGGGACAAACTCATGAGGAACCCCGCCGAAGGAAAGTCAGGTTCGTTCCAGGCAGCCCCCGGATCAATATAGACTTTCTCCGACTGCCAGCGGAACTGCACCCAACCGTAGGGCGGCAGGATTTTGGTAAATGTATCTCTTTCTCCAAAGGTCGGGAAGCCTGGAGGCATCAACTCCAAGGATGATTCCACCACCCCAGGGAATTCGCCGAAAGCAAGTGCCACGCCCTCCAAAACCAGGGGTTCCGGGTTGGAATTTACAATCCCGATGTTGTTTCGATAGTAGGTCCAATTCTCCCGCGGGACCACATTGCAGGGGGTATTGAGACAGCCCCCGAGCCAGGGCAAATGGGACGGACCGATCAACGGCTCTCCATCTGTTGGCATCAACTGTCCCTTCCCAAAGGGTGTTTCCCCCCACATCGTTCCCCTTGAAACGTCCGCCACCCGGGCGTTGACAATGACTTT
>JAOZPW010000074.1 GCA_029932545.1 Thermoanaerobaculales bacterium
GGACAGGACCCATGATTTCAAGCCTTAGGTGTGAGTGTTCCCTAAGTTAGTGCTTCTGGGGAGCAGGGGAGCAGGGGAGCAGGGGAGCAGGGGAGAGGGGGAGAAAGGGTGAAGGATGAAGTCCGAGCGTCCCAGCTTTCTAGCCTTCCAGCGTTACCTCGGTGGCGCCGGTGCCGCCGCGATTTCCAGGGGGGTGGCAGAAGGCGACGACCGCGGGATGGGTCTTGACAATGTCGGTGACTACTCGTTTCAAGGTTCCTGTGCCGTGGCCGTGTACGATCCGAAGAGTTGTCAGGCCTCCGGCATGGGCTCGATCGAGATACCGTTCGACCCGGTCACGGGCTTCTTCGGCATCAAGGCCCAGGAGGATCAACTCGGGCGCCTCCCGATCTTCAACCTGCAGATGGATGGTCTCGGACTTTTTCTGTGGCGACGGTTTTCGGCCGGCCTCGATATCAACGGCTGCGACCCAGAGCCGCTTGTTGCCGACGATGACTCGCGCCTGCCCATCCCGGAGTTCCTTCAATACTCCTTCTGCACCCAGGGAACGCAGTCGCACCGTCATTCCCGGCTCGAGGTGGCCCTGGGGTGGCGCCGGTTCCCCGTTTGCCGTCGTGCCGAGGTCCAGAGCTTCATCCCTGATGTTCTGCCGCGCCTTCCTCCCGATATGACGGTGTTCCTCAGTGGCGGTGTCCAGTTGGGCCAGGGCCTTGTTGAGCCTGGACTTGGCACGATCTCGCAGTCGACTGCGTTCGTCTTCGAGGAGGGAGGGTAACGCCTTCCTCTGCTCTTCGAGTTTTCGTCGTTCAACCTCGGTCCGGGCCGCCGCTGATGTTGCTTCAGCTTTCTCGCGGCCGAGGGCGATTTGTTCGTTGAGCAGTTCTCCTTCGAGGGTTTCGAGCCGTTCAAGCCATCGGTCCAACTCCAGGTGGTGTCCTCCCAGAAGATTCCGGGCGTGGTCAATGACCGATGGGGGGAGACCCATCGCGGCTGCGATTTCCAAGCCGCGAGAACGACCGGGTCGCCCCATGCGAATGGTGTAGGTCGGTTGTCCGCGGTCCTCGTCGAATTCCATCGCGGCGTTGTCCATCAGGTCGGCTGCCGAGGCCATCAGGGCGATTGAGGCCAGGTGGGTGGTGGCTACCGTCCGGCAACCCCTGTCGGTCAGTGCCTCCAAGACGGCGCAACCCAGGGCGGCGCCCTCAAGGGGATCGGTACCGCTTCCCAGTTCGTCGTAGATCACCAGGGAGGCCGGTCCGGCTTCCTTGAGCAACTGGGCGGTGGTGGCCATGGCTCCGGAAAATGTCGAAAGATCTGCCGAGACATCCTGATCGTCACCAATTCGGCACCAGATATGGTCGAACCAGGGCACCGTTGAGCCCGGTGCGACAGGAATCGGGATGCCGTGGTAGCACATCAATACCATCAGACCGATCGTCTTCAAAACGATGGTCTTGCCACCGGCGTTGGGCCCGGATATCAACAGGGTCGTTGTATTGCCGGGAAATTCGAAGTTGAGCGGGACGACAGATTGTGACCTTCCGGTTCGATCGCCCTCCTCGAGGATCTCATGACGCAAGGCCTGCAGACGCTGGTCCAGCAAGGGATGTCGGGCCTGATTGAGGACTAATGACCTGCCGCTGCCCGGCTCCAGAAGCAGGCCGTCGATTCGCCGGCCGAAGAGCACGCGTGCCTGGACGGCGTCAATGCGGCCCAGCATCTGAACTGCATCGGCCAGATCGGACTTGATTGCGCTGAAGGCCGCCGCAACCTCGGCGAGAATGCGGTGAACTTCTCTGCGTTCCTGGGCCACAGCTTCTGTCAGGTCGTTATTGAGATCGACCACGCCGAAGGGTTCGACGAATGCGGTCACCCCGGTGCCGGAGCTGTCCAGGACCAGGCCTGGGAGTTGTGCGCGCACCGAGGCCTTGACCGGGAGGCAGTAGCGGTCTCGACGAAGGGTCGGGGGGGCGTCGGTGGTGACACCGGGATGACGACGGCGAATGACTTCCAGTTCGGCCACCAGGTTTTGGCGAATGCGGGTGATGGTGCGGCGGGCGCGTTTGAGTTCCGGGGATGCGTCATCGGGAACCCGACCATCCCTTCCCAAGCGGGGCGCCGCCCATGTGACCAATTCCTCGGTGTCCGGGAGTTCTTGCCCCATTGCTTTCAAGCGGGTCAATTCGTCCGGGGCGGCCACGAGCTTGCGGCGGATTGAGGCGGTTCGGCGGGCCAGACCCAGGAGGATCAGCAGGTCGGCGGGATCAATCGGAATGGCGACCTCGGGTTCGAGCCACTGGATGGCTTCGTCGATGCCGGCCAACGGCAGTCGTTCGCCATCGTCCAGCATGCCGGCCAACTCACGGGTCAAAGCCGACTGCTCAAGAGCCTGTTGGCGGCCGGGAAGGGTGGGGGTGTCGGTGATGAAAAAGCGGCCCACGCGGGTTCTGGCGTGGGCCGCAATCAGTTTCAGGACCGTGTCAAAGTCCAGCTCCGTAGCTGTCGAAGACACCATGACCGTGGGCTAGAGCATGCCTGCTCGTCGCTGCTTGGCCATCTTTCGAAGCATCTTCTTTCGGGCTTGAATCAGCGCACGTTTTCGGAGTTCCGAGGGTTTTTCGTAAAAACGTCGCCGCTTGACTTCGGAGAGAATGCCTGCCTTCTCACATTTGCGCTTGAATCGGCGCAGAGCCTGTTCGAAGGACTCGTTGTCGCGTACTACAACACCTGTTGGCATGGAATCACCCCCTCCGTTGCGAATTTCGGGCGCTTGAGGCGCACCTCGCTTGAGGGAGCAGTATAGACCAGTCCGATGGTGAGGGTCAAGGAGGGGAAAACCCGGGTGAGGTCAGTGAAAGGTGGACACGGTGGACGATCTGGACAAAGTGGACAGCCCACTGAGTCCACCACGTCCACCCGTGCCCACGATGTCCACTCGAGCAGAAGCAAAAAGGGCGCCGAATGGCGCCCTTTGTGGATTCTGCTGTTCTGACTTCTTCAGTCGGTGACAACCTTGGTCTTGATTGCGTCCCATTTGGACGAGTACATCTTGCCGGTCTTGATCTTGAAATAGATTGCGGCAGCACCGCCCTTCTGTTTCTTATAGAGCCAAGTCTGAACGCCGCGCTTTACGTCATCCTGAATATTGGAGTGATAAGGAACGCCGGCAACAGCCTTGACCTCATCCATCGTCATGCCCTTGGTCACCGCGTCGAAGCGTTCCTGCGTGATGAAACGCCTGTCCTGGAGCGCAAGGATCTTCTCTTCAAGCGCCGGGTAGATCGGCAGCTCAACTGCCTCGTAGTAGCTCTTGGCGCCGGCCAGCCGGTCGATCGCCTTCTTGTAATCACCGGACTTGGCAACAGTGTCGCAGGCGATGAGGATTGCTTCGTCAGAGTAGATCTTTAACGCCTCTACGGTCTCCGTAGACTGCGGAAAGTCGTTCAAACCAACGGTCAGGAAATCGGCAAGGTGTGCCTGAAGAGTGTCGTAAATGCCCTCGGATTGTTTTTCCAGTTCAGGCAGTTTGAGACCGAGTTCTTCCAACTGGACCTTCTGCTCATCGGTCCTTTTCTTCTCGGAGACGACCTCGATCTCGGCCAATGCCGCCGTTGTCGAAGCGATTTCCGTTCGGAGCGACTGCAATTCTTGATAGGTCTGGTTGATAGTGCCCAACTGGTCTTGAAGCTGAACCAGGGCCAGCTCTTCCTCGGATGGGCCGCTCGAGCAACTGAGGGTCAATCCGGTCAGCGCTGCGAGCACCAGGAAAACCGATAGGAAACGAATGTTATTCATGCCTTCCCCCTTCTGGGCGAACCTACCAGAAATGCCGTCCTGTGGCAATGCTGGGTGGAATACAGGTTTCTCCCTTGACGGGACGTTCAAGACACAGTGATAATGAAGTGTTACGAAATAGACCCAATGGAGGCGTCATGGATTCATTCGACACCATCCTCGAGCATTTGAAACAGACCCAGGACCGCGGCAGGAATGCGATTGAAGGGCGAGTGGAGACAATTGCCGAACGCTTGAACCAACTGGTCGAGGAGGCTACTGCCTCTGTCCGGGAGACGATGGCCCATGAGGCGGAGGAGTTGTTTCCTGCGGCAGATCTCAAACAGGCCATTGAGGGGTTGCACAGTCGGGTCACCGTACTGGAGGAGGAGAAAGCCGGCGTTGCTCTGGAACTGGAGCAGGCCCAGCAACAGCTCTCAGAAGCGCGGGCCGAGGTGCCTGCCGAAGTTCAGGTTGTTGGTCCGTCCCTCGAACTGCTGAGGGGCCTGGATCAGGCTCGGTCCCAATCGGAACTCTTGAAGGGGTTGCTCCCGGCGTTGTGTGATGTGGCCGCTCGGGCTGTGGTGATGGTTATTCGGGGTGGTGAGGTCAGCGCCTGGAGTGGGATCGGGTTCGATGACGGCGAGTCTCTGCGTCGGTGGAAAACCACTGTGCCGGCATCCCTGGCCCTTCATCACCTCGTATCGGAGTCGCGGCCGATCCAATTTGAGGTGGAAGATGACGAGGTCTTCAGGGGATGGCTGGCGGGAGAAGGACTTCCGAGTCACGCCTTGTTGGTTCCGGTCTGCCTCCGAGGCCAGTTGATGGGTTGCCTCTATCTCGACGATGGGGCGGATGGTCCCTGGAATCCTGACGCTGCACAAGCCCTTGTTGCCGTTGCTTGTTGGATGATTGATACCCTTCATGCTCGGCAGGAGGTGCCATCTCCGATAGTCGCCGAACCGCTGAGTCTGGAGACAACACCGGCGGAGGTCTTCGAGAAAGCTGAGGTTGAGACCCTGGATGAAGCAGTGTCCGAGGCCGAGCCCGTTGCGGATGAAGGTGACGACTACAGCGTCGAAGAAGCGCCGGCAGCCGTGGAATCTGAAGATCAGACGGTTCCCGAGCTGGATGACTCTGCCGAGCTTGAAGAAGTCGAGCTCCCTGGACCGGCCATTCAGGATTATGACCCCTCCGCAACGATGCGGATCGAAGTGGCCCCTGAGTTGGTCGAGGCCCCGCCTGAGGTCGTTGAAGAAGTCTTGGATGAAGAGCCGGAACCTGAGCCCGAGCCCGAGCCGGAACCCGAGCCGGAACCGGAGCCCGAGCCGGAACCGGAGCCCGAGCCGGAACCGGAACCTGAGCCGGAGCCCGAGCCGGAACCGGAGGATGCGCCAAAATTGACTGAGGTTTCTCCGCCTTCGTCCCCGGCGGTTGTCCCTCCGCCACCACTCGAGCCGGTTGCCCAGGAGCCGACCGAGGAGGGACGTTCGGTCGAGGAGCAGGCCCGGCATGAAGAGGCACGACGGTTTGCGCGTCTGCTGATCTCCGAGATCAAGCTCTATAACGAAGAAGAGGTTGAGCGAGGATGTGCTGGGAAGGATCTCTACCAGCGGCTCCGAGATGATATCGATCGTTCTCGGGAAATGTACAACAGGCGGATTTCTGAAGACATTCGAGCAGAGGTCGACTACTTCAGGGACGAGATGATTCGTATTCTCGCGGATGGAGACGAGGACGCACTGGGAGGGTAGAGTCCGTAGATTCAACGGAGTCTTCAAAACGTTCAACGTTCAACGCTCAACGTCCAACTTCGAAGGAAGAGGCGCTCGACTCATCGGTGGCTGCGATTTGCCATGAAGCGCCTCGGAGCTGTTTTCCTGTGTGCCCTGTTGAGTGTCGCGTGCAGCAAGGGGCCAATTCTCTCTCGACCTGATGTTGATCGAGCATCCCGGCTGGAAGCGATCAAGATGGGTCTGGCGCTGCGGTCCGACAGTCCTGAAACTGCTGCCGAGGCCTTCAGTCGGGCAGGTGTCGGGTCGGAATTGGAGCGGTTGCGGTCAGAGCTCTGGTTGCGCACCCTCGAGAACGGACAGGCCTCATCGGCAGCGTGGACGGACTACCTCGATCAGAATCCACCGCCTGATCTCGGGGACCGTGCCAAGTTGGCCCTTGTGCGAGCGCTTATTGCCGAAGGACGTTTGGAAGCGGCGGCGGACACCCTGGTCAATATCAGCTCGAACGGCACGGTTGTGGCCGATGTGCTACGCCTTTCGTGGCCCGAGGTTGAAGTGCGTGATGTTGCAGCGGCTCGCTTGGCGGTGGTGGCGCCCGCCGCTCTCCGGCGAGAGGCCCCATCTCTGGAGAAAGCTGCTGTCGCTACTCTTGGGCCAGAGGACAGGATTATTCGTGGTGTCGCCTGGCGGGAGGCTGGACATCCGGCCAGGGGTGCGGCCGAGTTGCGGTTGATCCGGGTCCGTGGTCACTTGGAAGATCGCCGACGTTTGGAGTTGGCCCGGTGTGAATTGCAGCGCGGCTCGACCTCGGCGGCGCTCAAGGTCTTGCCGCCGCTGTCCCAATGCAACGGTGACGAGGCCCTGATTCGGGCGTCGAGTTGGCGTCGACGTGGATGGTCCCGTTTCCCGAGGCCGACCGCCGCCGAAGCATTTGGAAAATGCCTGGTGGCAGCCCAGAGGGCAGAGTCGCTGGTCGGTGGTGACAGCTCACAGGCCCTGGAGCTTCAGCTTGAGTGTGGGACCGAGGCCGCCCGGCTCGATTCGGCGTTGGCGGCCTGGCAATCGTTGGCCGAGATCAACTGGCAGGGGTCTCGCCGTTCATGGTTGGGGCGTCGTTTGGGTATTGCCCTGGCCCGGTCTGGACGTTTCGGAGCAGCCCTGAAGAGTGTGGCCTCGAGCCTGGAAGACCATAGGCGTTGTCTCCTATTTGCGGCGGCAACGGAGGGGCCTGAAAAAAACCTGGAGGCGGTGGCCAACCTTGCGATGGTTGGCATTCCGGATCTCTATGCCCTGTGGTCGCTGGATGAAATTGGAGAAGCCGGCCCTTCGAGGATTGACCTGCAGGCACCTCTCAATATCGTTGATCCTCCTCCTACAGTCGCCTGGCTATTGGATCTCGGAGAGCCGGGTTTAGCCTCCGAGGAGTGGCGTCGCCTGGTGGTGGCTCGAGGGGTTCAGCCCGGTGAGGCGCTGGCTGCGGCGGTGTTCGAGGACGGTCGGGGTCGGCCGGATCTGGCCATTCGCGGCTTGCGGCGAGGGTTTGCCGCTCTCGGCGGTCTGGCGATGGCCAGGGTTCCTGAGAACGTCGTCAAGGCCTATCTACCTTTGAGATGGACACAAGAGCTCAGAACAGCGGCCCATGAATTTGGCCTTTCACCATGGCTTCTGGCGGGTCTGGCTCGCCAAGAGAGTATCTTCAATGCCCGGGCCCGGTCTCCGGCAGGCGCGCGAGGGACCGTCCAGTTAATGCCGGGAACAGCGCGAGGTCATGCAGTTGCGCTGGGTCTGGGGCGGTCTCCGGATCTGTACGACCCTGCGATCAACCTCCGGTTGGGCGCCCGAGAATTGTCACGGTTAATAATGGTTTTTGGGGAGACTGAGCCGGCACTGGCCGCCTACAACGCTGGTGAAAGCCGAATTCGGCGTTGGTGGAAGAAATGGCCGGAACCTCGTCTCTTCACCGAGGCGATCCCAATCCCTGAGACCTACACTTATGTTCGTCGGGTCCTTTTTCTCAGTGAGGCCTATCGGTTGGTATGGGCCCGCGAGTGGGAGGGGGAAAGAGGAAGAGGGGGAGAGGGGGAGATGGGGAGAGCGGGAGAGGCCGCATCGGAGGTTCGCCACGACTCCAGAGGAGGATCTAAACGTTGAATTAATAAACACTTGCACCGTTGAATTTTTCCACTTGAATATTCTTTCAATCATAGAAACATTGAAAACAAAAGATTTGTCACTTGACACTCATGTGAAATTGCGCACAATGGCGGACGGAGGGTCTGTCATGACCGTGTCATCTTCTCTTGAAAGTCTGAAATTTGCCACTAGCAAAAGGGCTCTGATCCTTGCGTTGGCGTTGGTCGTTCCGGTAATGCTCCTGGCCGTGCCGGCATATGCAGTGGCGGACGAGGAATATGAGCCGATCGATTCCTCGATGTGTGGCGACTGCCATGAAGCCAGTGAGCATGGTTCGTCCTTTGACGACGACTTGAGCCACTCGGTTCATGACGGAATGGAATGCCTGGACTGTCACCAACACCAGGATACGATCCCCCATAAGGAACTCGATGAGCCTTTTTATGTCGGTTGTGAGGGTTGCCGAACCTGTCACGAAGATGCCTCCGAGCAGTATCAGGCTCATGGTCGCGCCGCGATCGGAACCTGTGAGGACATCCCGCATTGTTCTGACTGTCACGGCTCCCATGACATCCTGCCTTCAACAGCGGCGCGTTCAAAGGTCCATCCGGCCAATCTGCGTGAGACCTGTGGAGCATGCCACGAGAATCTGGACATCACGACCAAATACGAAACGCTGTACAACCACCCCATTAAGATGTACGAAGCCAGTGTTCACGGCAAGGTCGGTACCGGTGGCGCCTACGCTGCTGCCGATTGCGTCGACTGCCACGGTATCGCCGGCTCTGCCCATAAGATCCTGGCCCCCAACTATCCCGAGAGTGCGATCTCTCACCAGAATATCCCTGAGACCTGCGGTCAGTGCCACAAGGCGATTACGCAGGATTACTGGGATGGCATCCACGGCAAGTTGGTCAAGAGTGGTAACACCCGATCACCGGTCTGCACCGATTGTCACGGTGAGCACGGCATTCTTTCTGCCGCTGATCCCAACTCGCCGGTGTCCAAGGCCGAGGTCGCCCAGCAAACGTGCGCTCGCTGCCACAACGCGATGGTGCTCAACGAGAGGTATGGCATGGAGGGCGCCCGGGAGGCCTACTTCATCGACACCTACCACGGTCTGAAATCCGGCACTGGCGATTCCAGTGTTGCCAACTGCGCCTCGTGCCACGGCGCCCACCGCATCCTGCCCAGTTCGGATCCCCTTTCTTCCGTCAATACCGCCAATTTGAGGCAGACCTGCGGTGAGTGTCATCCCAAGATCACGGATACGATTGCCCAGAGCCCGATTCACGGTGTGGGTGATCTTCAGAAACGAACACCGATCGCCCAGTGGGTGCAGAAGCTCTACATCCTGTTGATCATCGTCGTCATCGGCGGCATGTTCCTTCACAACGCCCTGGATTACATCAGCAAAATCAGGGTAATGTTGGCTCGCAGGCCGCGGGTGCGCCGCATGCGTATGGACGAGGTCTGGCAGCACACGATTCTGATGGTCAGTTTCATTGTCCTTGTGGTGTCAGGGTTCTCCCTGACATACAATCAGAGCTTCATGGCCAAGTTTTTCTTCGGATGGGAGGGTGGCTTCGCCATGCGGGGCACGGTCCACCGCGTTGCCGCTGTCATCATGACAATCGGATCCTTCTGGCACCTCTTCTACTGCTTCACCGCGCGAGGCAGGAAGTTCGTCATGGACATGTTGCCGACGATGGCCGATGTCCGCTTCTTCATCAACAAGATGCTGAGCTTCATCGGCAAGGGCCATACCAAGGGTTGTACCCAGAGGTTCAACTACGCAGAAAAGGCCGAGTACTGGGCCCTGATCTGGGGCACGATCGTGATGGCCGCCACGGGTATGCTGTTGTGGTTCAAGAATTTCTTCAGCGCTTTCTTCGGCCGTGAGGTCTTCGACGTCGTGGTGGTTGTTCATTTCTGGGAGGCCTGGCTGGCCAGCCTGGCGATCCTGATCTGGCACATGTACGGCGTGATGTTCAACCCTGAGGTCTATCCGATGAACCCGTCGTGGATCAATGGCACGATGTCGGAAGAGCTGTACAAACACGAACATCCGGGTCATCTTGAGGAAGCCCGTGCCGAGACTGATGATCTGTTGGAGCAGCACCTCCAAAAGGTCCGGAGAGATCTGGGCGATGATGATCAGCCGTCGAAACCGATTGCGTAATTGAGCAGAACTCGACACAACGCCCCGCCGGAGGGCGGGGCGTTGTTTTTCTGAGTGTTCACCAGGTTTCAATGGCGGAGTGAATTGTGGCAGAAACTAGAAACTGGAAACGCCCCTTCTGTTTTCCGATTACGGGGTAAAGGGCATCGGCCCTCAAGTTTCCCGTGGCAGATGGCAATGGTGGTATGAGCATCCTCGACCACCGGGGATCTCGTTGAAAGCTAAGGACCGAGAGCTGACTGTCGGCAGTTTCCTCGGAACACCCCGATAGAGATTGGGATACTCCTGGAAAGCGTGGTGCTCGCCAGGGCCAAGGCCGAGTCAGCGTCAGCCAACAGCGACAGTGACAGCTGCATATTCAGTGGCAGCGTCAGTCTTCAGCGGCAAATGGTAGCGTCTTCGACCGTGTCAGGTGTATGTGCCGCCGCCTCGGTCGGTCGAATTCTCCGTTGTTCGTAGCTGTGTTTTCCAGTATCCAGTTTCGAGTATCCAGTTTCTAATCCCAGTATCCAGTTTCAGACATCAACGCACCCGTTCCCGTTCGGGACCGAGTAGAATGTCCAGGAAAAGGAGCTCCGCCATGGCTGTTGATCCCAAATTGTTGGAAATCCTGGTCTGCCCAGTGGACAAAACGCCGTTGGAGGTGATCGACCTTCCCCCCGCAATCCGGGAGTCATTGGTCGATCGGTACCGAGAACAGTTCAAGGACGAGGAACCCGTTGTCGAAATCGGGTTACTGTCACCTGCCGGGCGGGTGTATCCGGTCGTGTCCGATATTCCCGTGATGTTGGTCGATGAGGCACTGACTCTTGAGGACATTCAGTCCGCAACCCCTTGAGGCGACTGCGGCAGGATTCCTCCTGGTAGGCGTGGCGGTCAGCCTCCTGATTGCCGCGTCGAATTTTGTATTGGGCCTGGGATTTCTGGTGTGGTTGGCTGCGTTAAGCCGGGGCCAGGCAAAGGTTGGTTGGCATCCGATTTTTTTTCCGATCACAGGATGGGTTCTGTGGTCAGTCGTTTCGGCGGTACTGTCCGACAACCGCCCCTTGAGTTTGCCGGCGCTGGACAATCTCTTGACGTTGATGATGGTTCCGATGGTGCTTTCTCTTGTGACTCCAGATCGATGGAACCGGTTCTTGGCCCTGATTGCGGTCTCGTCGGTCATCTCTTCGGGGGTTGCGCTGGGACAAATTGTTGTCTTCGGTGTCGATCTGGAACACCGAGCACCAGGGGTATTCAGCCACTACATGACCTTTGCCGGCTGGACGATGGCAGTGGTTCTGATTTTGGTTGGAGAGGTATTGAAAGGGAAGGAACCGAGGCGCTTGAGGTGGATCATCCCCATATTGGGATTGCACGCCTTGGTGCTCTCGGTGTCCCTGACCCGAAACGCGTGGGTAGGCATCGCGGTGGCGTTGGGATTGGCTGCGTTGCTGTGGCGTTCCCGGGCACTTCTTGTGGTCCCGTTGTTGGTTGTCGTGGCAGTTGCTGTCCTTCCATCGGCAGTCAGGGATAGAGTCATTTCGATAACAGACCTCGAACAACTCGCTAATCGCGACCGGGTTGCCATGATCGAGGCCGGAACGGCGATGATTACAGATCATCCCTGGGTCGGCGTCGGTCCCGAAATGGTCAAAGAACTCTATCCGGACTACCGGCGGCCCGGTGCGGTCCGTGACAGGGTCAGTCATCTGCACTGCAATCCAATTCACATTGCTGCGGAGCGGGGCCTGCCGGCCCTGGCGACCTATGGGCTGCTGCTGGTGATCTTTGGGGTGTCCGTGGTGCGGGGCCTGAAAGATCCGGAACATCCGGCGCCGGCCGCACTGGCTTCGTGCCTTCTGGCTGTTGTCGGTCTGACGGTTGCCGGGTTGTTCGAGTACAACTGGGGGGACTCCGAGATCTGGATTGTGACTCTTTTTGTCTTGGCCGTTCCTGCGGCTTTAGAGGTCGGGCCTTCGGCCGGGTATCTTGAGCAATGATGAGGGATCAAGTTTGGACGGTCGGTGCGTTGATCGACGAGGTCAACGTTCTGCTCGATAGCGGTTTCTCCGGGCTGACCGTTGAGGGTGAGGTTACGGGCGTCAGTCGATCAGCTCGAGGCCATCTCTATTTTTCACTCAAGGAAGGGGAGGCCCAGCTGGACTGTGTCGCCTGGGCCTCGGCTGCGAAGAGGTTTCGTTTCGACCTCGAAGACGGATTGGCGGTATTGGCTACGGGGAGTTTGACCGTGTACCGGGCCCGGGGGCGATTCCAATTGGTCGTTACCCGGATTGAGCCGCAAGGATTGGGCGCCCTGCAGTTGGCCTTTGAGCAGATGAAACGACGACTGGAAGCGGAGGGTATTTTCGCGGTGGAACGCAAGCGACCACTGCCGTCGGTTCCGCAGAGAGTCGGCATCGTCACTTCGGCTTCCGGGGCGGCGCTGAGGGACATGTTGAAGGTCCTCCGGAGACACGCCAATATTGAGATCGTCGTTGCCCCGGCGACCGTGCAAGGGAGAGGTTCCGCTGAAGAAGTGGCTGCAGCCCTTGCCCGGCTGGGGGCATCGAATCTGGTTGACGTGGTGATCGTTGGACGGGGCGGAGGTTCGTTGGAGGATCTGTGGACCTTCAACGAAGAGTCGGTCGCCCGTGCCATCGCCGTGTGTCCGGTGCCGGTTATCGCCGGTATCGGACATGAGGTGGATTTCACCATTGCGGACTTCACGGCCGATATCCGGGCGGCAACGCCGACACAAGCAGCGGAGATCATCGTGACCCAACTCGAAGAGAGCGAGGGGCGCGTGGAGGATGCGCGCGCCCGTTTGGGTTGGGAACTCAGGCGCCATCTGCAAGGGGCTCGAGCCCGCTTGATAGCGGCCGGGGGATCTGCGGGTCTTGCCCGTGTGCCTCATCGGGTCGAGGTCGCACGACTCCGCCTGGCGGTGGCCGATCGCCTGCCCGAACTTTTGGAGGAACTGGTACGGAGTGCCGGACACCGGCTTCTCCGTGCCGAAGCCGCGTTGCGACGCCTGCCGGGGCTGATCGCCGCCGGTGGCAATAGTCGCCTCATCGGCAGCCGGACCGAGCAATTGGTGACATTAATCCGTGGCCATGTCGACCAGGCCCGGACGGCCGTCGTGTCGAGGGAACGGGCGTTGCAGCATCTGTCGCCGCGCCGAGTCCTTGATCGTGGCTACTCGATTACGACGCTCGAGGGCGGGACACAACCACTCAAGGATGCCGGCCGCCTTCGTGGCGGAGAGGCTTTGGTGACAACTCTCTCCGATGGGACCGTCCGGTCGTTGGTCGTCAAACGACGGGACGGCGCCGGCCCATCGGGCCGACGCCAGTCACAAGGTCCCACAAAGCAGGGTTCGCTTTTTGATGATGGAGGTTCATATGACGAAAAATGTGGAAGTCGTTGAAGCCGACGACAGGTTCGAAGACCAGTTGGAGCGGCTCGAGGACATCGTCGGCCGACTGGAGGACGACACGGTGGGTCTGGAACAGGCCCTCGACCTCTTCGAACAGGGGATGAGTCTGGCAGGGAAGTGCCGCTCGAGGCTGGAACGGGTCGAGCAGCGAGTCTCCAAACTTCTGGAGGCCGGCACCACCGAAGAGATGGATATCGAGACCTCGTGATGGACCTTGAACGACAAGCCGTCGAGCGGGTTCTGCCCCGACTTTTGCCGGCCGAGGACCAGTGGCCGAGCCGGCTGCATCGGGCGATGCGTCACGCCGTGCTGGGCGGAGGCAAGAGGATCAGGCCCATTTTGGCGTGCCTGGCAAATCGTGCGGCCGGCGGTGATCCTGAAGCCATCACAGAGGCGGCGTGTGGTTTGGAAATGATCCACACCTATTCGTTGGTTCACGACGATCTTCCGACTTTAGATGATGACGTCTTGCGCCGTGGACGGCCGACGGTTCATGTGGCGTTCGACGAACCGACGGCGATTCTTGTTGGAGATGCCCTGCTGACAGAGGGTTTATTGGTTTTGGCGAGCTATCCCGTGGGTCCGCAGTGGGCGGCCGCGCGTGCAGAAGCCGTTGCACTGGTTGCCGAGGCCATTGGGTCGCGGGGCATGGTTGGCGGGCAGATGGAGGATCTGGAAGCGACCGGCCAAGTTGCCGGTGACCGGGTTCCCGGAGATCCAGGCGTGCGGCTCGACCTGATTCATCGTCACAAGACCGGGTGTCTCCTCAGAGCCTCGGTCGAAGCAGGCGCTGTCTGGGCGGGTTTGCCGGTCGATCAGCGAATGGGCTTCGTTCGGTACGGGGAATGCCTGGGGTTGGCGTTCCAGATCGCGGATGACGTACTCGATTCGACGGCCACGGCAGCCGAACTGGGGAAGAGCCCCGGCAAGGATGCCGAGGCCGACAAGTTGACCTGGGTGACGCTTTACGGACTCAAAGAGGCACAGAAAAGGCTGGATGAGCTGGAGACGGAGATCGTTGAGTTGGCCATCAATATCGAAGGTCCGGACGGGGCGCTGGCCGCGCTGGCCCGGACCGTCGTCCGGCGCCGGTCCTAGG
>JAOZPW010000332.1 GCA_029932545.1 Thermoanaerobaculales bacterium
TCCCCTGCTCCCCCTCGCTCCCTCAACTTCCTACCCTTCCAGCTTCCCAGCCTCCGAGAGATCAGGAGTCTTATTACGGCTGATCACCTCCTCAATCCGCTCAAGAGCCTGACCCTTCTCAACCAGCAGAACGAGAGTGGTACCGGGCTCCGGGGAATCGAGAGAAACACGGAAACTGGGATCACCATCATGCCAGGCCACTAGCGGGAGGATCTGCTGGTCAAATTCCCGAAACAGCTCCCTCATGGTGTGGGCCACGCCATCCTCAGCCAGGTCGATTTCCACGGTAACTGCCGTGTCGCTTTCCAAACGGCGGATCCAGCGGGCGACGTCAACACCCTGGCCGCCGAAGAGGTCCATCCATGCACGCGACCTGCGCCCGATGTCCTCGGGTGGCACCTGGAGGGCAACGACCGGATACTCAACACCAAACTCCGAGTGCACCATATCGGCAACCAGAAGATTGAGTTCATCGTTGGTGGTGGCGGCGATCACAAGAGAATCCCGTTCGACGCCGGCCTCTTCATAGGTCGTCGAGTCCCGGGCATCCCCACAAACGGTCGCCACGCCCAGGGCTCTCCAGGGTTCGAGACGCCACGAAACCCCGTCAATTCCGACGACTGTACGACCGCTCTTCTTCAGAATTTGAGAAAGCAATTCAGTCAGTGGATTGGCGCCGACGAACACGGCTCGCAGTCGGGCGGGATCTGAGGCGTAACCCAGGACCCGCGGCAGGCCAATGGCCATGAGGGTAGACCAGGTGACGGTCATCAAGATCCCCAAATAGACCAGACCCTCCAACGCCTGGCCGCCCTCAACACCCTGGGCCACCATGTGCTGGGCCGCCAGCGAGGCGACCGCCGCCGCGACAATACCCCGAGGGGCCGTCAGGCCTATGACCAAACGTTCCTTCCATAACATCTGGGACGGCCACACCGAAGCGACAACCGAGAGCGGGCGAACGATGACAATCAGCACGGCAATGACCGCCGGACCCTTCCAACCCAGCTCCAGCATGGCGCCCAGATCCAAAGCTCCGGCCAGCAGAATGAAGAGCATCGAGATCACCAGAGTCGTCAACTGGCCCTTGAACGCCTTGACCGACACAAGGTCCGGCAACTCCGCCGCCGACATCGTGAAGCCCATGACCATCGCCGCCAGAATGCCCGCCTGCGGCGCCTGGTGCTCGGCCAGTTCGTAACAAACCATCAGAATCGCCAGAATCGTAAGATTCCGCAGCTCACCACTGACCAGCCGCGTACGAACAACCAACTTGGCCAGGGCGCCGGCTGCGAAACCCAGAATGATCCCTGTCAAGGTAATCACAGTCAGTTCGGTCAGAAGCTCTCTCAGCGGAATGCCGGCACGCTCTGTCCACTGCAACACAAAATAGGCCAGGACCGCCCCGATGGGATCAATCAGCAGGCCCTCGGACAGGAGCACCGTCTTGACCTCACGCGGGGCGATCAAGTGGCGCAGCAGGGGTACAATCACCGTTGGACCCGTCACGGTCATAATCGCACCGAACAGAGAAGCCATCGGCCAGGGCATTCCGAGAACCAGGTGAGCGGCCAGCGCCGCACCAACACCGGTGACGATGACTCCGATGGTCAGCAAATTCCGAACCGGCCCACCGACTTCGAGCAATCGGCGTGGATCCAGGGTCAGACCGCCTTCAAAAAGGATGATGGCGACGCCTAAATGCACCAGCGCGGTCAGAAGTTCCGGCCCCAGAGCCTCAGGAGCAAACAGCGCCAATCCGGCCGGTCCGAACAGGATTCCAAAAACCAGAAGCGGCAAAATTGCCGGCACCTGGAATCTCTCGGCCAGAATCTGGGCGGCAATGCCCAGAGCGACCGCCGCGACCAATGTCGTCAATATCATCGCGTCAGTGTAACTGACCCTGGAGAGCCGGGCCCGGCTCTCCAGGGTGCTCTCAGCTGTCAGCTATCAGCCCGCGCCCAGGGGATTCCGGGCACTTGGCTGACACATCGAACCGTCCTTTTGTGGCAATTGTCGGAGTCTTGCGTGGGGCTCAACTGAGAGCTGACAGCTGAGAGCTGAGAGCTTCCACCTCAACGACGTCAGGAAAAGGACAGAATGCCTCGATCTTCCGGTCAAATGTCAGAAGCGTGAGACCCCGGGCCTTGGCCAATGCGACAAGGTATGCATCGGTGACCTGCTTGTGCCCCTGTAGGTTGTCAGCCACCGAGACAAAGGTCTCGTCTGCAGTCGACACCGAGTCCTTGACGAATCCATGATCGGGATGGTCGAGCATGATACGAAGCAGTACAGTAGCTTCCCTCGGTGTCTTGTAATCCGCCGAAAATGCTGGATTGCATGACAGCCTTACGAAGCCGATTTCCGTAATGGAACAGGTCAACCAACGGCGACCGCCCCGATTTCTGAACCAACGTCTTGAAGCCTCGTGAAACTGGTGGTTCGGCCAGGCCAATGCCAACAGAACATTGACATCGAGAAGATCACCACTCATTCGATGCCCTCCTCGGCAAGTAGCTCATGCGCCCGCGAGCCCGGAATGATCTCGGCACTTGCCGATACCGAAAAGGTTGGGAGGCCATCTGTAGAATTCGGCGTCCGCACGGGTCTGAGAGCCTTGCGGATCAGATCCGAGGTGACCTCACTCAAGGATTTCTCCGACCCTTCGGCCAGAACTTTCACCGCCTGGTAGACATCATCGGCAAGAGTCAAGGTAGTTCTCATATCTTGAATATAGGCTTCTGATACCCTGATGTCAACGTATCAGCGTATCTACCGGACCTCCAGACCCGGAACCCGAAAGGAACCGACCGAGCCGCCTCATACCTATCCTGTTCGCTCAGAGAGGCAGCAAACCAAATTCAAGGGAACATCTGTGATGTGATGAATATCACAACCTGGGGATTCTGTTCAGAGTATGATCGAGTCTCCGAAAGGGGTAAGAACAATGTCAAACACCTCAACAAAAACCGTCGTAATCACGGCGCTTTGCATGATCTTGGTTTCACCTCTATTTGTATCGGCAACCCCCGCCCCGTTGAACTGGGGACCACGCCCGCGGAAACTGGCGCAACGAAAGTCATGGCCGCAATTGTATCCAACGACGGGGACTTGACGGATCTCAAGACCGGGGAGGCCGCCATCCTGCCCCCTCTCGGCGAGAGAATCGCCGTACCTGCCGGCGAGGTGTTCTGGCACCCAAAACGGGACTGGATCGACGAATTAGGTTTCCGACACATCCATTTTCAACAGCGTCTTGGCCTTTCCGGCCCGATCTCGACGCTGCTGACCGACCACTATCTGGCTGAGGGTGTCCCCCTTGCCGGCGGCTCGTTAAAAATGCACTACGATGCCGAAGGTGCCCTCTATTTTGTTTCCGGCGCCTATTTTGACAATCCGCAGCCCTACGGCAGTTTACGGGTTCAAACCCCTTTGGCCGCCATCTCCCGGGCATGGTGGCTGCTCGAGAATATCGCGGGCTTTGAAATGGGAGATCTTCGTGCCCTCGCCCCGGAGATCTTTGAAGAACTCCTTGAATTCACCGAGCTCAAGTTGGTTTCCGCTGGCGACGGCCGCACCTTTTCGTTGGTCTGGGAGGCGCCGGGTCTTTTGGCCAACGGCGGCTCGATGATGGTCGCTCTGAACGCCGGAACCGAAGAACTCATTCATTTCTGGGATCCCAACCCCCATCAGAGCCCCGGATGGGGAACCGGACCGTGTTTGCCGCAAAGCAGTATCGGTACGAGCGCCACGGCGGAGCCTCAGCGGTATCCTACGATTCCCATGAGATCCGGCCTTGCCGCAACACCGAGCACCGCAACGCCCGGCTACACCCATGA
>JAOZPW010000333.1 GCA_029932545.1 Thermoanaerobaculales bacterium
CTAAGGGGCGAACGGCCCTTGAGATCGACCCGCCTTGGCGGGTGGGCGAACGTCTGGTCCACCTTTGGGGATGGGCGCTGTGTTCCTCTGGGCTCTCTGTGCCTCTGTGGTGAATTTTAAGCTGTCAGCCTGGAGAAACCGGTCAATCTGATATTGGCCTCAACTCCATACTCCATTCCGGGGGTCCGGGGAGAAATGGTGTCGGACGGCCCTCGACCCAGTCCTGATGACCGGCCCGGTAGTGCGGCGAAAGAGGATGGGCACTTTGACCGCACGGCATGTGAAACAGGCCCTCCGCTTCCCGCCCCGGAGACACGACGAAGCGCTCCGAGGCGCCGAACGAGACTCCCTGTACTCGGGGCATGTGCTGGTCACCCGGCAGAGCCACCGGCGCCATATCCAAATACCGGGCGAAGGGACCGGGTAGCGATGAACTCAAGGGGTGTCGGATACGAACGGTGTTTCTCTCACCCCACGGATGGTCGGCGATCGATGAACCGTGCGAACTGAAATCACCAATCACGTGGTCAGCGGCGGCCAACAACAGATCGTGCCAGCTTTCGAAATACGGGTTAAGCAGGTGGGGCGGTCTCTCGCCCACCAACCGGCGAACGGGACCTTCTCGCTGGCCCAGCAGTTCCCATCCGCAGGGTCCCTCGATTTCGGTACAGCCTTTGAACAGTGGATCGAGGACCAACGGCCTGACGTAGACACGAAAGGCCCTGACCATCCGGTAGCCGGCATCGTCAACGCCCGCCCGCCCGCTCCACCCTTGGACCACCTCCAGCAGCTCTCCGCGCCGGACATCGGCTTCGACAGCCTCCAAGTCCAGGGTCTCGACCAGCAGTTCCTGCCACCACCGGAGGAAGAGCGCCCGGTCGTCCAACTGCAGTTCCAGCAGGTCGCGTTCAGAGGCGTCCGTAAGTACCGTCAGACCATCCCGAATCTGGCCCGCTCGCGCACCGAGAGCATAGCCGCCGTCACCGAGGAGCTCCAGCCACTCCCCACCGACGACTCGGGCATTGGCCGTCCACACCTGTCCTGAAGACGGGTTGAGAATGCGCGGATAATCCTCCGCCGCCAGCCAGCCCTCCCAGCGACAGGGACCTTCCTCTCCATCCTTCTCCAGACCCGATCCACAGCCCACTCGAATAGGTATACGGCCGGCGACTGTCCAACCGATGTTGCCGGAGCTGTCCGCTACCATTAGATTCTGGGGCGGCATACCGATCATGGCAGCGACTTCCAGCGCCTCTTTGACATCACCAGCCGTCTCGAGGGAGCTCAACCCCATGCCTACCGCCTCTGGTGAGTGCGCCGTCCAACGCAATGCCACCGGGCGGTGATGATGGTCTTCGCCGATCACCGGCCCCCACACAGTGCGGCTGAACTCGGCCTCGATCGGCTCCGCACCAGCCACAGCAATCCTCTCGGTCCATCGTTCATACTCCAGCGGGCCGTGCGGACCCTGGTAAGCCCGATGACCCAGGGGCTTGATCGGAACGATATCGACCCAATCCCCGTAACTATTGGTGAAGGACCACGCGACCCGGCCGTTGCTGCCGGCGATAACGAACGGCGTCCCGGCCAGAGTGACACCGGTGACATCCCATGATTCGCCGGTTGAGGAGTCGTTCCACTGAAGTCGTGCCCGGTACCAGGTATTGGGAACCATCAAGCCCAAGTGCATATCGGAGGCCAGAATAGCGCCACCGTGTTCCGTCCGGCTGCCCGCCAGGGCCCACCCATTACTGCCCGGCACCGGAGCATCATCGGGTGCGGCGCGCCCCCCTCCGCCCGGCGCAGCCGTTCGCAGGTCGAATACCTCCGGCCCCGGGATCACCGGAGTCTCATACGCCTGACCCACCATCGGCGCGTCAAATTCAGTACCCTGGACAACCAGGAAATCAAAAAGTTTTGGCGGAAGAATATCAGCCAGCGCTGCGTGGCCAAGTTCTCTCTCTCCACCCCACGGGTTGAGTCTGAGGAACATCGACAAGACGACCAGAACCGTATCCTCGGGCGCCCAGAGCCGGGGTTTCGCCTGGAGCAACAGGTACTCGAAGGGTCGCTCGCCCAGATCGGCCAGACCGGCGTTGACACCCTCGGCATAGGCGTGGAGCAGGGCCCGTCCCTCGGCATCCTCTTTGGCCACCGCGGCCAGGGCAACTTCCGAAAGACGATGGGCTCGCACCTTGGTATCCCAGCCGGCAGCCTTCGGCCCGAAGATCTCGGCCATCTCCCCCGATGCGCGCCTGCGCTGCAAATCCATCTGAAAAAAACGTTCTTGTGCGTGGATAAAACCCAGCGCCCTGGCGACGTCTTCCCGGTTCGACCCTCGTATTGTCGGAACACCCACGGCATCCCGCTCGACCTCTACCGAGGCCCCAAGTCCGGCCATCGCAACCTCGCCTTCAAGGCGGGGAAGACTGGCGTGAAGAGCCAGTCCGGACCCGATCACAGCCATCAGAACAAGGCCGACAACCACGGCAACCACCGCAGCAGGAATACGCCACCAGGAAGATCGTTTCATCTGCGGAGTGTAGCAAGCAACTCGTGGGGCTGTTGCTTCAGGGGTATCCGCCGGCCGATGGTATCCAGCGCCCGACCCCTGTTGCGGGACCCGGTTCGCCTTCGAGATCTCGGCTTGGGTTCCGCCGCTAAAATCCAAAACCCACCGTTTAAATTGAAAACCAGCCGTTCATATTCGTTTTCGACCGCTCCTCCCAGAATGGCCGTCCTCAAACCACGTGAAGTACCGATGCCGCAAACTGCGACCGGATCCGTCAACCGCACCGGCGTCAGCGTCCGAACAGCCAACGCCGACGTCGAAACCCAAGAGTGCCCCAAACCCCAATTCGGGACGTGCCGCACACAGCTTTTCCCTCCGGCAGACCTCCTGGTAACAGTTTCGCTTCGGGAAAGGCTGTGTGGGGCAATTCTCGGCAAGCGCGTTGGGGATCGAGTCTCCTGGTCACGCCGCAGGCCGCCGAGGTCATTTTCCGGAGGGGCGGTTGTCTCCCGAATTCTGAAATGCTGCCCCGCCGGGAAATGCGCCGAGCGGGGGCGCGAAGCAACCCCGAAGGCCGGGGATGGAGGGGCAGGTGGCAGGATCAGCGCCAAGTGCCGCCGGCAGCATCAGTCGATCGCGTCAGATTCAGCGGCTGGCGCAAGCTCTAATCCGGCACCCTCGGTAACGAAGCAACATCACCCTCAAAACCCAGGCTGTCTCCCCCTTCCGATGGCCCCTGGTTGTATCGAAAGGTCATGTTCACCACCTCGCCAGTAGTGACGGGCGCATCAGTTGGAAGGCTAAGAAAAGGCTGCGAGGCGGCCACAGCGTTCCATGCGTTCGTATCAAAGCTCGGAAGGCCTGAACGCTGCATAAAATCCATACAAGCCAAATTTCCGTCGGGCCTAATCACAAAACGGAGCTTCACACTCCCTTTTACACCATGCTGTGCCTCCGGCGGAATATTCCAATGCCTCCGAATATTCACCAGCATCATATCGGCGTACTCGGACCAATCGTATTCCTCTCCGGGCTCCTCTTTGATGTCGAGTCGCCCGCATGAAAACTCCTCCGGGGATTCTACAACCGGGATCTCGCCTTGGTTTGAGTCGGAGACCTCGTTTCGTGATGTTGTGCAGCCCCATTCCAGCCCCAGGCCCATTACCAATACAATCGAAAGAAGAACTGCTGATGCGCTCCCCGAGCGGTGCCCGGTGTCACCCTTCATCGCATCGACGGCTCGGTTGGGAGTTCTGCTCGGTGAAGAGAGGACGCACCCGGCACACGCCGATTTGAAGGTTTGGGC
>JAOZPW010000334.1 GCA_029932545.1 Thermoanaerobaculales bacterium
ACAACTGGCGAAAAACTTCGAACAGAAGTATCAACCAGGAAAAGTCCGAGCCCTGATGGTCGCGGGTTCCGGCCTCAAACTGGAAGTGCCCGGGTGGCAGCCGGCCGAAACCATCTCGATGGCCGACATCATGCCTTTTGAAATGCACCATTTGGAGGGGCACGACCATAGTCTGACACTGTGGCGAAGAGACAACGAGACACTCCTGGTCATGAATGGTCGCTTTCACCTCTACCAGGGCTATTCACCTGCCGAAGTCGTCGCACCGGTCCGCTTGGCCGCCCTGCTGGGCGCCGAGGTCCTCCTGGCGACCAACGCCTCGGGGGCATTGGATCCCGCCATCCCGTCAGGATCACTGGTCGTCGTCAACGACCACATTAACCTCTTGTGGTGTAATCCTCTGGTCGGCGTCTGGGCCAGGGAGTTGGGTACACAATTCCCGGATATGAGCGAGGCCTATGACCCCGACCTCCGGCGCCTGGCCCACAAGTGCGCCGTCGAGGCCGGATTTGATGTCTTCGAGGGCGTCTACATCGCAGTTCTCGGCCCATCGTTCGAGACACCTGCCGAGGTCCGGATGCTGAGCGGCATGGGCGGCACGGTCGTCGGCATGTCAACGGTTCCGGAAGTCCTCGCCGCCCGGCATATGGGCCTCAAGGTTCTGGTCCTGTCACTTGCTTCGAATCCCGCCGCGGGCCTTGTTGATCGTCCCCTGACCCACAAGGAGGTCCTGGAGTCCGGCCGGGAGGCCGCCGACAATCTGAAACAACTCCTGGGCAGCCTGGTCGAACGAATCTTCTGATGAGCCTCTTTATCGAAACCTTTGCCGTCGGACCAATCCAGGCCAATTGCACGTTGCTGGGAGACAGCGACGCCGGCGAGGTGATCGTCATCGATCCCGGCGACGAAGCCGAAGGTATTGTCGACCGTATGGAACGTTCCAGACTGTCACCAACGATGATCCTCCATACTCACGGCCATTTTGACCACGCCGGAGGAACGGCCGACCTCAAGGACCGCCTGAGACCCGGAATCCCAATCGGTTTGCACCGCGACGAGCTGGAAATCTATAACGCCTTACCGAAGCAGGGTGCGATGTTCGGGATGGGCGCCCAACCACCGCCTGAACCGACGTTGTGGTTGGAACACGGGCAGTGCCTGAGGGTCGGAAAGTTCGAGATCGAAGTCCGTCATACCCCGGGACACTCTCCCGGCAGTGTCTGTCTGATCGTCTCCAAATGCAATCCTCTCGTTGCTATTGTCGGCGATGTTCTCTTTGCCGGTTCAATCGGACGCACCGATCTGTGGGGCGGTTCGTTTGAGATCCTCGAGCAATCGATACGAGAGCAGCTCTACACCCTGCCCGGCGACTGCCGCGTCATCTGCGGCCACGGCCCCGACACAACGATCGGGAGGGAGAAGATAACGAACCCGTTTGTCAGTGAAGGTTGATGAGCAGTACAAACCATACACGGGCGGACACGGGGGTCCGCCCCTACAGACCCCGTCGATCTCCCTGTTTTCCCTCCTCTCCTCCATCAGGTACAAGAAAACTAGTGGTTTGTAATTCAAAATTCAAAATTCAAAATTCAAAATTTTTGATTCCCTCTCGCGTTGGAATGCAATCATGAACAACGGCCCGCCCCCGCTGCCTCCGTTCCCTGACGAATTCGAGCCGGTGTCTCGGGACCCGGTCTCGAGGCCGTGGAAAGACGGTTCCCACTCGCTGTCCATCCTGCTCCACGGTATCTTCGGACACCTTTACTTCAGGCCGCACCAGGAAGAGGTTTGCCAGGCAGTGATGGCCGGAGACGACGCCCTGGTGGTGATGCCGACCGGGGCCGGAAAAAGCCTCTGCTATCAACTCCCCGGCCTGGCCCATGGGGGATCGGCCCTGGTGATCTCACCGCTGATCGCGCTGATGGAAGACCAGGTCGCCGCCCTCCAGAGGTTGGGAATCGCCGCTGATCGTCTGCACTCCGGCCGGGATCGGGAAAGCTCTTTCCAGGCGGCCCATGCGTGGCGGAAGGGAGACCTCGATTTTCTCTTCATCGCCCCGGAGCGTCTGGGGCTCACGTCATTCCAGGATCTGATTCAAGAGCACCCACCGCGTCTGGTCGCCATCGACGAGGCCCACTGTATCTCCCACTGGGGCCATGATTTTCGGCCGGATTATCGCCTGGTCGGTGAACGCCTGCCTCGCATTCAGGGTGTCCCGCTGGTGGCGTTGACGGCAACTGCGACGCCTCGGGTTCAAAACGACATTATCGAGAAGCTGGGCATCAATGATGCCCGCCGTTTCATTCGAGGTTTCCGGCGCACCAATCTGGCCGTTGAGTGTGTCGAGGCGCCGCCGTCGGCCCGAGCCGAGATGGTCAAAAAGGTCGTCACCAACCCTGCCGCCCGGCCGGCCTTGATCTATGCCCCAACCCGGAAAGAAACTGAAAGTCTGGCCGCGGAGTTGGCCGACATCGCACCCTCGGCGGCCTATCATGCCGGATTGCCCTCCTCGACAAGGGATCGAGTCCAGGCGGAATTCCTCGCCGGGAAACTCGAGATCGTCGTCGCTACCATCGCCTTCGGCATGGGCATCGACAAGGCCGATATCCGCACCGTGTTCCACACCGCCCTGCCGGGGACCATTGAGGCCTACTACCAGGAGATCGGCCGTGCGGGTCGCGACGGCGACAACTCACGCGTCATCCTCCTGTGGTCCTGGGCGGATCGGCGCACCCACGAGTATTTCCACACACGAGATTACCCTGAGCCCTCCGTTCTCGAGCGTGTGTTCGAGGTTCTCTCCAGCAATCCAATATCCAAGGATGATCTTCAGAAAAAGGTGGACCTTGACCCCGAGATCCTGGTCGCCGCCCTCAATCAACTGTGGATTCACCAGGGTGCGCAGGTCGACCCCGAGGTCAACGCCCTGCGTGGTGCAGACGAGTGGCGAAAGACCTACCGGGCGCAACGCGACCATCGCCTGGCCCAGTTGGAAGAAATCTGCCGCTATGCCGGCGGGAGATCATGCCGGATAACCGCCATCGTCGAACATTTTGGGGATCGACTGGACTCCGGCGTCGACTGCAATTTGTGCGATCACTGTGTGCCAAAGGACTGTCTCCTGCGCTCCTATCGCCCGCCGACCGTCGATGAATGCCGGGTCCTGATCGCCACAGTCGATGCCCTCCACAAACACTCGAACAGGACCCGGCTGCAACTGTTCAAGCAAGCCGCCGAGCCCGAGGAAATGGTTCGGAAAGACTTCGAACGGCTCCTGGACGCCCTGGCTCGCGAAAATCTCGTCGAGGTCTGGTCAGACTCCTTCACCAAGGACGGTCGGGAGATCCACTTCCAACGGGCCGCATTGACTCCCGAAGCGCGGCGCCAACGCGCCTTCGATCCCTCGATGATCGAACTTACGGCCGAAGTCGCCTCAAAGGCCGGGACTCGGAAGAAACGTAAAGCCGCGAAGAAAGCTATTCTCGTATCGACGGTGCTCTCATCTGACGAAGAAACCCTTCTGAAGACTCTGCGAACCTGGCGTCTGTCCGAGGCTCGGCGCCGCCGGATTCCCGCCTTCAGAATTCTGGGCGATCGAACCCTCGAGGCCCTGGTCCGGGCCAGACCATCGGACAACGACGAGCTGCTGGACATCCCCGGCATCGGCCCGACCATTGCGAGGAAGTACGGCAAGAAATTACTCGAAATGTTCAGGTAGGGGCGGACCCCCATACGCGCTAACCTCAATGAAACACCCATTGGAGGTGAGACGGTTTTAACACTGAGACCGACACCGCGTTCCTTCGAGCCCGAG
>JAOZPW010000075.1 GCA_029932545.1 Thermoanaerobaculales bacterium
CAGGCTCTCAATAATCGCACCGGCCAGATGGCGGGACGACGCCTCGGCTTTGGCACTGAAAGTCGATGAGAACTGGATCCTCGGGTGTTCACGGTATTCCTGGTGCTTGTTCATGCCCCGGCTCTTGGCCTGATAGCTTTCCCGGCGCAAGTATCTCGACGGGACATAGACCATCGAACCGCGGACGGAAGCGTGCAAGGAATCAGCGTGGATGGACACAAAGACAACTTTTGACCGTGGAACATTTTTCGGAATCCGGTCCAAAATGATGTCATTGGCCAGATACCACCGCATGTGCACTCCTGAGGTGCTCTCCTGAAGAGTGTGCTTTGGAGACGTCAAGAGAAATTGATCCCGGTCTTGTCGAAGCCTGTCCCGGTCGGGAATCGTGTATTCACGACTTCGATCCTTGATAGTCGTCCATACGGTCGCCCGGGTGTGGCGAGTCAGATTTTCCTTGACTCGGCACAAGATATCGTAGGCGTAGGTCGACTCCCACACTCCATCCACTACGGCGCCGGTATCACGGCCGCCGTGTCCTGCGTCAAGAATAACGTGGACACCACTGAGGTCCGTCGCCCGAACAACCTCAAGAAAACCGGCCAACTCCTTCTGCTCCCGCTCCCATGCGAGTCGGCGTGGGTGATCCGGCGGTAAAAACTCCGGCAGTATAAGATCGACGGGAATTCTGATCCGGAATCCAACCGGAATGTCGGTGACATCCTTGATCCCTGATCGATGGGCAATCTCTCTCGCAGTCGCATTGACCTGGGATGCATGAAGCTGTCCGGTGAACCGAACGACCACCGCCGAATACAAGGCCTCACCCCGCCTCAGACGGTACTGTGCAAATTCTCCCTGGTTATCGACACCGAAGCTCAGCGCACCGCTGACATCAGGCGCAGGCCGCAACTGGGTTCCGACCGCTACCGGCCGAAGCGTCGGCTCCGCCTGAATGATCGGCGTCGGAGTCGGCGTCGATACGGCCAAAGGCCACAATTGAAACACGGCAAGGAGAAAACGATTGGGGATCAGGACCGGCAGGGCTCGTTTGGGTTCCGGCCCGCTTACATGGGGATTCGCGGCCTTGAGGTCCCCAGGTGATGTCCCGGGTTTTGCAAAAACCGCAGCCAGCCACTCCCAACTCTCGGTGTGTTCCCCAAATGGGTCGAGTATCCAATGTTCCATTCCGTTGTCGACACGTCTATCGATAGGGAACAGGCCTTTCACACATTGTTCCCGAAGATCGGCACGGAGTAATTCCAAAGGAATCCTGACTCGCCGATCGGTCATCGGTCGCCGAATTCTCGGGTTGGCCTGATTGATCGCCTGGGCTGTTGATGACACGCCGGAATATCTGGCGGCCAAACTGAGCCAACCGTCACCCCTCCTCGGTCGAACCAAGAGCGACGGTGCACCACCCCTGTCCCAGCGGATCAGACCATGGGGTGAGAGATCCATCTCGAGACTTTGGGGTTGACTCCCGCCGGCCGATCCCGATCCAATCGACAGCACCAGAATCAAAGAAAAACCCTGCGCCCGGGTCAACGGCCATCTCATCGTCGCCCGCGCCCCAGGTTCAACCCGCCCCTGCCTAATTCAGGAACCGGGGCTCCAGGGCCCGGCACTTCGATAAAGGCGGGCAACGACAGGGGTTCTACACGGTTTCCCACGGGCGAGGAGATGGTATCACGGGCCCATAAGAATCAAGATCGTCAGACTCTACCAGCCCAGATACGTCAAATAATGAGGTGAAAGTGACGTCCCGCGTCACTGACGATACCGGACACTGCAAACACCGTTCATTTCTGAGAGCCCTCAGGCCACTGAACGAACACGCCCTCCGAGAAGACAATGTCGGAGTCAAAGTCGTTGGTCGTACCATTGATATAAGGAAGGTCAACAGTCTTGTTCCGGCCGTAGGAAACCACAGTGTACTGGCTTCCATCAGAGTTGTAGCCAATCAGTGTCGACCAACCATCCCGTTCACTGTAATTGCCGAGATATATTGTCAAATCGGGCCGTAGGACGGAGGCGTTAGAATCGGTAAGGACCGGATAGAAAGCGTTGTCCCGTTGATACATGGCCAGGCCCGTACCGATCGTTCTAACCTCTCCCATTGACCGCGATTGCCGCGCCTTATGGAGGGCGTTCAGCAGATTTGGGATCGCAATGGCAGCAATCAACCCGATCACCGCAACTACAATCAGAAGTTCGATCAGGGTGAATCCTGCCGCCGAATGCTGCTTCCGCATTACCATTACCAAGAATGGGAATGCAAGAATTGTTCCTGAACAGCCAACGAGAAAACCGGCCTCTCCCAGGTCTTGTCCCATCTATGCCCCCTATGTTAGCCTCAGGGGGTCTGAGCGGGCATAACTCAGCTGGTAGAGTATCAGCTTCCCAAGCTGGATGTCGCGGGTTCGAGTCCCGTTGCCCGCTCCAATAAAATATCAACTGGCAGGGCATGGTGAGACCAGCCTGCCGGGGAGTTCTCACCATGGGCCTGTTCGGACACGACACCCAGACAAAAACGCCTCGCGCGACTCAATCGCACACAGTTCAGTCCGACAGGTCCCACCTTGGTTCGACAACGACAATTGCAGAGGGAACCAAGGTTTCCGGGGAAATTAGTGGATCGAGCGACCTTCGGATCGAGGGCGAATTCGACGGTTCGGTCTCCATTTCAGGTCTCGTTCTTGTCGCCGAGACCGGACAGGTGCGGACCAGTATCCGGGCGTCCAAGGTGACGGTAGCCGGCCGAGTAGATGGGGACATCTTCGGCAACCAGATGATCGAGCTTGAACCTTCTGCTGTTGTCACTGGAGATCTTCTCGCCCCGAAGATTCTGATTCGGGAGGGCGCCTCGCTCCAAGGGCGGGTCGAGATGGCGTCCCCTCCAGGGACATCACAGGGTACAGATGGCACAAAGAAGTCCGAACGTAAGGACGGCAAAATGAGCCCTGACACAGGATCCTCCAAAAAAGCCAAATAAGATGACGCCAAGGGTAACCATCCATGACGAACGACTGTTTCGAGTCGAACCATGAAAGCATAGCGTCAATAGACACGAGCCTCACTCGATGAAGAAAGCCCTCCTGTCCCTGCTTGCCGCATTGATAATTGCCGCCCTTGTGGCGAGTGCTCTCGGCATCCGCCACAGCCGCAAATGGCTATCGTTCAACCCACGATCAAGCGGCAATGCGACCCTTCCGCCAGTCGCATGGCTTGATATGGCGACCGCTTTCGATGAGGGACCGTTGTTGTTCGACCTTCACAGGGTGGACCACTACCCCATTGATGTTGAATTCTCAGCTTTCGCGACGGCCGACGGCTGGTCTGTTCGTGAACGAGGAGGCACGTGGGCTGTCGGCTTAAAGTCTGATTTGAATTTCAGGCTCGAGAAGACACGAGCCCGCACGCTGATCCTCAACACCAACTCAACCGGAGAGCTGTTCGAACAACCCCAGTTCACGTCCATCACTTTGAACGGCCACACACTGGGTCGAGTCAAGATTTCAAACACCAACCCCCTGTCTACACTTCGGATGCCCGCCGAAGCACAGAAAGTCGGCCTCAACCGGCTTGTCTTCAGTTTTGATGACACCGTCAAACCACTGGATCGGTTGGGCAGCAACGACACGCGTCCCCTGGCAGCCTGGTTTCGGAACATCACGATAATGGACGGCAGTTTCGGAAAGATTTCCGCATCGCTCCGAACGATCGCGATGTTCCGGAACCTCAGCCGCAATCGGCACAGTCCCCCAGTCAGTATTTCACGCAAGCAACGTCTGGTTGTCCGGAAAGACGGCACCATCATCGCCGCAGTCAATCCGGACGGCCGAAAACAGATGGACCTCGAAATTCGTCCGAGACTCTCGGCACAGTCTCTCAACATCACGGCACACGATCTCACGGGGCAAACTGCGGCGGCCACCTTGAAGATTGAACCGGCCACAAGCGGCCCGGCCCAGGCGACACTCCAACTCCCCGCACAATTCAAAACTGCCTTTCTGGAGATCGAAGTTCGAGCCAACGAGGACCGCCCCCTTCGAATCACAGCGCCTTGGCTGACCACCTTGGCTATGCCGACCAGGGAGCTGATGAAACAAAGAGAGACCTCGACGGCCCGGCCGGCCAATCTGGTCGTCCTGATTCTCGACGCAGCCCGACCGGATCACGTTGGCTGTTATGGCGCCGATCGACCAACGACTCCGTACATCGATGCGCTGGCCAAAGAGTCAGTTATCTTCCCCGAGGTTGTTGCGCTGGCGCCCTACACGCTCTGTTCAGTTCCGACCATGGCAACCGGACTTTCCTTCCTGGATCACGGAGTGGTCAGGCGCGGCCAACGCCTTTCAAATGAATCGACGACCCTTGCGGAAGTTTTACTGGAAGCCGGCTACCACACGGCAGCGTTTTCGGCCACACCCAACAATTCCATCAAACTCGGAATGGAACAGGGCTATCAGACCTTCGAAGAGGCGTGGAAAGGGGTCAGTAGAGGACCGGCTCTCGATCCTCACCGCCTCGTCACGATGGCCGAGGCATGGCTCGAGAAGCAGCCCCAGGACCACCCGTACCACCTTCTGATTCACATGGTGCCACCTCACGAGCCCTACGAACCCGGACCCAACTTCGACCGATTTTCGGATCCGGAATATCAGGGCCCCGCCGATGGTACCCGAGCCTTCATCGATCTTTTTAATAAGAATAGTCAGGGTCTGACCCCGGAAGACCTGGTTCAGACGCGAGCCTTGTACGACGGTAACCTCCTCAAGGCCGATGATGCCGTTGGTCAACTCCTCAAGACGCTGAGAAAACGATCGGACTGGGACCGGACCGCCGTACTGGTGACCTCAGACCACGGAGAAGCCCTCGGCGAGCACGGCAAGATAGGCCACAACTCCCAGGTGTTCGAGGAGATGGTCCGGGTTCCGTTCATCCTGAAGCTCCCGGAAGGCATCAGCCCTCCGAGTGCGGATCAGGTTTCCCAGCCGTCTTCACTTGCCGACCTGGCCCCCACAATGGCAGCTTTGGGCGGTCAAAAATTTCGGAACCCGGTCATCGGCAGGAATTTGTTGAGCGAGACAATCGGCGGCCAACGAGCCATGGTCATCCGAACCGCCCTCGAGCAACCCGTCTTCGGCGTCCGCACGCCACGGTGGAAACTCCTCGTTCGAACTCCTACTGAACTTGAACTCTTCGACTTGTCGGCAGACCCCACCGAGCGTACCAACTGCGCGAAAGACCACCCGATCATCGCGGCAGGCCTTCGACAGATTCTCATCACCCGTCTGGCGGCTGAACCCTTGTTTACGACTGGGGACGAAGACGGCCTGACCGGTCAGGACGAGGAAATGCTAAGGACCCTGGGGTACATCGAGTAGGGGTTACAGGGAGCAGGGGTTAGGGGTTAGGGCCCTTCATCCTTCAACTCATCCTTCATCTTCCCGTCGATTTCGATAGAGGTTTGGATCGACGACAGCTGTCATGGCGTCGACATCCAACCGGCCCCCGAAGAAATCATTCATACGTTCTGCCTCCCGCTGCGGATCGGTCAACACGTCTCGATAGTTGAGATAGAGAACGTCAAAATACTCTCTGAAACGAAGCTGGAACTGGACCTTTTCAAGGTGCTGCTCGTACATCTTCAGCATCGCCTCGTCCTCGGTTTGATTGTTCTCTTCCCGCCTGTCCAGCATTTTCTGCTGTGACGCCAGAACCTCGTGGAGATCCCGCCGGACAAAGACAACTCGGTAAAAATTATCATCGGGCAGGTATTGGATCAGCGAGGACACGACCTTGATGACACGGCCTCTGAGGTCACGAAACCAGCTCTTGTCCTCCATGTTCGCAAGGTCTTTGATGCGCTCATCCTCAAAATATCCCTTGGGGTTGTCTTCGTCGGCCACTCGAATACCGTCCTGGATCACGCTGAGACCGCCGGCATCCAGCATCTTCATCGCCATCGAAGTCCCTGAGCGCGGCAACCCGGAGACCAGGATCACCGGCGAGCCGTATTTCATCTTCAATCTCATTTTCTGAAACCACGAGGCCATCGGACCCTCCATTCAATTTTTCAACCCGACCGACCGGCACCGGAATACCAACAAGGTCTTGGCGCGACAGTGTACACGGCAACAGAACTGTCGAGTATCACTGTAACGGAGGATAATCGGCGGCATCTGTCGACAGTGCGATAATGGTAGGGATGAGACACTCCGAAGATTGTGGCAGAGAACCCACTATTAGGGTCATTTTGACCTTGGCCGTCCTGATGGCCATCTCACTGAGCCCCGCGAATGCTCAGCCGCCGGAGGAACAGTCCCACCAGTTCATCACCCGACAGTGGACGACCAACGACGGGCTTCCCCAGAACTCGGTCAATGCTATTCTCCAGGACGCACAAGGGTATCTTTGGATCGCAACCTATGGCGGCCTTGCCCGTTTCGACGGGGTCCGTTTCGAGATGTTTGAGTCCGCTGACAACCCCGGGCTCCCCAACGACCGCATCTTGACCGTCTCGTCATCAAATGACGGCAGGCTGTCGGTGGGAACCGAAGAATCGGGCATCGCCTATTATTCAGAGGGTATATTTACTCCATTCGATCCGCCGGATGGAATGGGCCTGAAGGGCGTCAACGAGATCTACCGTGGACCATCGGGGACCTTATGGATCGGTACGGCCGTTGATCTCCTTCGCCTCGACACATCCGGAGCTTTCACCCGTTTTTCAACCGCAGACGGACTCCCCGACCCTCCCGTCTACTCTTTCGTCGAAGAAGCCGACGGCACTTTGTGGGTCGGAACCCACGGTGGACTGGCCGTCTTGAAGGGAGATGTCTTCGCAAGGATCTCAGACAGTCGATCCAAGGTGGACCGGGTCAGAGCAATCGTTCCGGCACAGGATGGCGGATTCTGGATCGGTGCTGGAAGCGGGCTCTTTCGGGCAAATACCGATCATCGTCTCGAAACCGTCGCCCTTCCAACTGCCCTGAGACATCAAGCAGTTCGGTGTCTGCTGTCCGACCGAATGGGCGCTCTCTGGATTGGTTTCGAATTCGCGGGTCTCCATCACATCGTCACAGGTGAGATTCATCGAGTCGAAATCGAAAAAGTCTCCGTTTCGGAAAATATTTCCAGTCTGTTCGAAGATGCTGAGGGCAGTATCTGGGTCGGCACTGCAGCCGACGGGTTGTTCCGACTGACCCGCCCTCGGTTCACCAGCGTTGGCAGGCCGGGAAGCCTCCTGGACATCCCCACAATTCCCATTGTCGGGGACGGTCATGGAGGAGTTTGGATCGGAACCAATTGCAACGGCCTTTTTCACTTTGAAGACGGTAAGACCACACAACTTGGCCGAGAGGCCGGTCTGCACGATCTTTGCGTCTGGTCCCTCTTGAGAACCAACAACGGCGATCTTTGGATTGGCGCCCTGGACGGTGAACTCTCACGACTCCACGGTTCAGAAATTCAACGCCTCAAGATACCCGACAGCTCAAGAAAGACCGTCAGGGCCCTTTACGAAACGACCAATGGCACGATCCTGGTCGGAACGGATTCCGGCGCCTTCCGCCTCAATCCCGAAACAGATGAATTCACGCCAATCGAGAGGACCTCGGATCTCGGTATTTATTTCATCACCGAAGGCGAGGACGACGCTCTTTGGCTGGGCACGAACCACGGTCTTCACATGTTCAAGGGTCTGGACCACAGGGTTTGGAACCGCGCCAACGGCCTCGGATCGTCCATCGTCAGGGCGGTCAAACTCGACTCCGATGGAACAGTCTGGATTGGAACCTACGGCGCCGGCCTCTACCTGCTCGAACAGGACCGACTGTTCCACTTCGGGACCCACAACGGCCTCCCGGAAAATATCGTTTCGAGGATCATCGAAGATGAGCTGGGCCGGTTCTGGATGACCGGTAATCGCGGCGTCACGATGGTAGAGAAATCCGACCTTCGCGCGGTTGTCGACGGCGCTCCAGGGCTCATCACCGCACAGTTGTTCGGAAAAGCTGACGGCATGCTGGAGAACGAATGTAACGGTGGCGGACAGCCGGCAGGATGGCTGTCACACGAAGGCATGCTGTGGATTCCGACGATCAAAGGTATTGCGACAGTTGACACACGGATCGAAAGCAGAAACGTCCTCCCACCGCCCGTTCACATCACGAGAGTATTCTCCAACGGGCACGAGGTTGACCATTCTGAAAAATCCATCCTGCCCCCCGACAGCCGCAACCTTGAAATCCACTACACGGCGTTGTCATATGTCGCACCACCCAAGGTTCGATTCAGGTATCGACTCGAAGGCGTCGACCAGGATTGGCAGGACGCAGGAACCCGCAGGGTAGCCTACTACCCGTTCCTGCCGCCCGGGCACTATCGATTCGACGTCATCGCCTGCAATAACGACTGTATCTGGAATATGGAAGGAGACTCATTCATTTTCGAGGTCAAACCTCGATTCGTTCAAACCCCGTGGTTCTTCCTCCTTCTGATTCTGGTCATCGCCGGTCTCGTCGGGGGCTTCATGCGGTTCCGACAAACGGAGCTCAGGCAGCGGGAACGGGAGTTGAGATCCCTGGTGGCGAACAGGACGATGGAATTGGAGGAACTGGCCGCCCTGGTGGAGAAAATTAACTCTGCCCATCTCCCGGAGGAGATTCTCCAGTTCGTCTTTGATTCCTTCCGCCCAACGATCCCCTATGACCGAATTGGCTTCGCCGTAATTACCGCAGACAGCAAAGATGTTCGTGCCGTCTGGGCGAGGAACGACACCGGTAGCATGAAGCTTGAGAAAGATTTCAAGGCGGCTCTTGAGGGGAGCAGCCTGAACCACCTTCTCGAGACCAATAAGCCCCGGATCATCAACGACCTCGTCGCCTATCTCGAAGCCCATCCGACCTCGGAATCGACAAAAAGAATTGTGGAGGAAGGCATGAGATCCAGCCTCACCTGCCCCATGAGAACCCATGCTCAGCCGCTGGGATTCCTCTTCTTCTCGTCTTGCAAGTTGAACACCTACAGGGACGCACATATTCGGTTCTTCTCCCAGGTTGCAGCTCAACTTTCGGTAGCGATCGAAAGAAGCCGCCTCTACTCCGACCTCCTCGACACCCAATACCGTCTCCAAGGGGCCAATAAAATCCTCGAGGGCCTGGCCTCCCAGGATGGTCTGACCGGACTGGCCAATCGCAGGACATTCGATGCACAACTTGTTGAGGAGTGGCGGCGCTCGCTTCGGTCTGGGTTACCGCTGTCCCTGATGATGATCGACATCGATCATTTCAAACTCTTCAACGACACCTACGGCCACCTGGAAGGCGACAACTGCCTCCTTAGATTCGCAACGGAACTTCAGAGTTCATTTCAACGGGCCGGTGATTCGGTCGGCCGCTACGGCGGCGAGGAGTTCACCGTCATACTCCCCAACACAACAGCCCACGATGCGACTCTCGCCGCGGACCGATTCCTCAAGAAACTGGAGAACCTCCAAATACCCCACAAAGGCTCTCCCTCATCACCGTGGGTCACCGCCAGTATCGGAATTGCGACCGAACGACCCAGGCCTGGCGATCAGCAGAACATCTTGATTCTTCATGCCGATCGTGCGCTCTACCGCGCGAAGGAAGCCGGCCGTAACCGGTACCATCACGACCACAAACACGACCCGGAATCCGAGAGCTGAAAAACCTCCAGGGATACCGAAGGCCGGGACTGGAAATCAAACCCCGGGAAGTATTGTCAGAAGGTCGAAGCCTATCGAGGTGGTTATATCAGTCTTGGCAAACTGGCTGAGAAGGTCGGCATGACTGCCCTGGATATCCGGCAATGGCTGTTGGATCACGGTATTCACCAGAACACCTGTTTCAGTTCGGGCGACTCCGAAAATGCCTGAAGGCAAGTGTGATCCGGAACAGAACGGGACGGTACGTTTTTTTCGCCTGGCCCTGGCCCGGCCCCTGGATTCCGAGGTATCCCTCAATGGCACCCATCTCTCCGGCCCACCCCTACTTCAAACCTTGAGTCGGTGGAACCAGCGTTATCCCCCGATCCTCAAGACCTGGCAGTTCTGCCTCAAGAACCCCAACTGTCACCGGAACCATGTGGCCGATCGAGATGGCCTGGCCGTTCATCAGGGCACGGTAGACCGCCTCGTCCAATTGGCGCCTTATGGCCTCTGCCGACCGGTCGTTGTCCAAAAAGACATTGCGCCTTCCGGTCTTGATGCCCTGCACCCGAGCGGCAGTCTCGGCGACGGTCTCCCTCGTTGTCCTGGAATCGATGAACGCAATACCCCTACCCTTGATCTCCTGCATGACCCAGGTCATCAACCTCAAATCAGCAGTCGCCCTGGAACCCATATGGTTGTTCATTCCGACGGCGTGAGGCACATTGTTCAGCGCAGAATGAACCGTCATCCGCACTTCGTCTTCGGCCATCGACACGAAGACCGCGCCGGGTCCGGGTTTGTTGGCCGGATAACCGTTGGGCTCCATCGGGAGGTGCAACCAGACCTCATGACCGGCCTTGTGAAGGGTGACCGCAGTTTCGGAACTCGAAGGCAGGAACGGCAACACCGCCACTCCAACCGCCGGCGGGAGGGCTGCCACCCGTGGAACCAAAGCCATCTTCTGCCCACCGTCATCCAACAGGATCACCAGCTTGCCCCGCGCACCCGGAGGTGGCGGAGGGCGAGGTGTGGGGGTCGGCGTCGGTGCCGGCGGCTCCAGGGTCGGCGTCGGTGGCGGCGTTACGAGCGCCTTCACAACGTGAATATCGAAGGTCTCGCTCCCGAGATCGATCCAGACTCTCCGGCCGCCTTGAGTCCCCTCACCCTCGACCGTCACCGGAGCGCCCCATCGGGCAGCTTCAGCCTCAAGATCCGAACACAAAGCCTGAAGTGCTTCGCCCCCTGGCAACTCCAATCGCCAGGTCCGAACGAAGACATCGCCTTCTTTGCGTATCGGATCGTCTTCCCGTCGCCGTTGCCGATCATCGCCTCGACGTGTGGCCGATTGCCGAATCACCTCTGCAAAGTCTCCTTCAATCAGACCATCTCCCGGGCCAGAGCTCACCGGACGGAACAACATCCACAGGGCGGCAACCAAGGCAATCAACGCCACACCCAAAACCGGGATCAACCACGCCTTATATCCTGCGGCGGCACGGCGGGAACGTTTGCGGGCAACCATTCCCAAAGGCCTCAGGCCGCCTCGTCGAGAACGACCTCGTCGATCTCATCGGTCTGAGTCTCTTCGAGTGCCATCTCGATGGCACGAGCCAGGACCCTGTCCTCACTCTCTTCCTCGTCCTCGCTCTCATCGTCGAAGAAATCCATCTCCTCAGAGGGTTCCAGCCCGTTACCGTTGATCGGTTCACCATCGGCACGAAGCCACTGACCCACGGGAATCCAGAGGTGGAGATCCCTGGAGTGGACAAAGCGCATATGGGGCGCGTGTCCCGCACTGTTCCAGCCGACCAGGGGGCTCCCGTGACGACCCAGAGCCGATGCCAGGATTTCACCGACACCTTCGGTTTCGTGCCCTATCAACACAATCGGTGGCGGTCCTTGAATACCATCTTGTGTTGCCTCGAACTTTTCCTCCCCGGCGCCTCGTCCGGACCGACTGCCAATCAACCCGTCATCGATGAAGATATTCGCCACGTCTACAGCCTCGGATTCAAAACCCCACACCAATCGCCTGAGATCGATGACAATCGGCTTCCCGGCCTCCACAATACCTGCCAGCTCGGCAGCTACGCCGGCCTCGAGCGCGCCCAGTTTGATGATCTGAACGCCATCCTGCTCTGAAATTACAATCGGTTCAATCTTCCACTCCACCGCGTCCAAAACAACCTCACGACGTTCGTCAACATGGCGGTCAACCACGGTCAGGCTCACGCTCTGCTTAGCCTCCTCGCGATGGGCCAGATCAAGTCGAATCTGCCACAGAGGGCGCCCTCTCGTGTAAACGTCACCAATCTTCTCAATCACCTCCCACGACTGGAGGCTTGCCGCATCTGCGGGCGAGCCGGGGATGGCGCACCGAACAGCCGCCGAACCCAGTCGACCACCGATAAACAGCCCGTATGCCGGTGGCTCGGAGACCAAATGGCGGTATGCCTCGACCTCTGCCTCAGGCACAACCGCGGCCCAGGGATCGACACTCTCCAAAAGCCCGGCATCCAGGGCCATCGCCAGTGCCTGGTCGTTCAGTTCGTCAACATACTCGTTCTCGACCAGATGAACGACCTCCGTCAGGATCCCCAAGGACCTGAAGAGGTCTTCCCTGTCCTCGCCGCTGAGGCCGGCTCGAAGCAGGCCTGCAAATGCCAGGAGGCAAATCACCGAAAAACTCAGAAACAGTATCCGAAATCGTGCCATCATCACCCTCTCGACCGGGTTTCCGGTCTCATTTTTTATCCAACTGAAGCCACCCCTTGGGATCCTGCGGTTTTCCACCGACCCGGATTTCCAAATACAGGTTGCCGTCTTCCTTTTCCAACCCGGCAATACCGAGCGTTGTTCCCATTTCTACCCTCTGATCCATTCGAGCATGGATCGAGGACAGTCCGGCCACCAGCGAAAAGACCTCTCCACCGTGATCGACAACAACCATGTTGCCATAGCCCTTGAAATGGCGGGCATAGGCGACCTGCCCCGGAAACAGCGCCGTGACCGCCACGCCCGGCGCCACACCGAGGCGCAGACCGTTGCAAACAGTATAGGTCGCGTATCGAGGGAGGTAGTGTTTGCCGAAGGTCCGAATGACACGACCCTGTGCCGGCCATGGAAGAGCTCCGCGATACCTCTGAATAGACTCCTTGCCCGTAAAACGCTTCTTCTTCCCGACGACTGCCAGAAGACGCTCGAGTGCCGCCTCCCGAGCCCTCATGTCTGCCAGTTCGGTCTCGGCGGACCGTTCCTGACGATCCAGGCGGGTCAAACGTCGGTCCATCTCCCTGCGGGCTTTCTGAAAGGCCTTTCGGCGCTCACCCAACTCCGCCATCTCACGGCCCGCACGCTCCAGAGTTCGGCTCAATTCTGCCTGCCGCGCCGCCCTTTCTTCCTGCATCCGGTTGTATTCCTTGACCATTTGGGCCTGACCGGCAGTCAACGTCACAACGACACCGACTGCATCTTCCAAATGACCCCCTTGGGCACCGTCCCAGACCAGTTGCAGTGGTCCAGGCCTCCCCAGGAGAGACGCCAACACCAGGTGTGTCGACAACCAGGATTTTCGTTCCTCCAAATCCCGGGAGATGGCGGCGGTTTCCTCTTTCAGGCGAATGACCTCATCCCTGGAGGAGGTCAACTCCAATTCGACCTCCTCGACGCGGGCCTCCGCCAGGTCGGCCTCGGTCTGAAGCCGCTCCAGGTCCAGCCGTGCGCTTTCGGTCTCGCGTTCGATCGTTGCCAGTCTCTTCTCATACTTTTCAATGCGATTCCTGACAGTCACGAGCTGGTCATCGTCGGGCCGATTCTCTTCAGTCCAACCCTGGAGACCCAGCCCCAGCACCACCGCCACGGTCGCGACGATCAGACAAACGGGGCGCCCACAAGCGCCCCAATACCCTGTCGCTGTCAGGAAAATACCGGGATTCACCCTCCGAGGATGCCCTTCTTGAACTCATCAGTCGGTGGGGTGTCACCAACCCAGACATTGACCAGGGCTTCGCCAAAATCATCACCATCGATCGTACCCCTGGTGGTGCCATTGACGACGACGGTGGTCCCTTTGCCCGGTACCAGGCTCATCTCGACAACATCACCGTCATCCATGTCACCAAAATAACTATTGAAGGTCATGACACGAGCCTTGATATCCCCGTAATGTCCCCAATTGGCCTCGAATCCCTCGATCCACGCAGCGTCCATCTTCTTTTTTGTTGCCTTACTGGTCAAAAAGTGCATCACCATCTTTTTGGTCTGCTTGGAATGCGCCGCATTCTCGGCATTGGTCGTCGGATGTTCCAGGTACAACCCACCAACATAGACCTTGACCCAGAGCTTCTTGCGCACGCCCATGCCGTTGAGCCTGACGGTGTCACCATCGACCATCACCTTTTCGTCCATCTTGACCCCGGCCAAGCCACCGGCCCATGCAGTCGGAACCACCAGAACCAGCGCGATCACCACAACGAGAAACCTCTTCATCACACTCTCCTTCGTAAA
>JAOZPW010000076.1:0-2044 GCA_029932545.1 Thermoanaerobaculales bacterium
CCCGGTCGACGGTCAACCGCCAGCGGTCCCGCCCTACTCTTCAGCCTTCGAGTTTTCCTCCTCGGAAACCTCAACAGGAATAAGATCCAAGGCCGCAGTCGAAGTCAGACCCGAGGTCTCGTCACGGATACCGATGGCGATGCGGCGCGTGTCCGGGGCCATCAACAGACGAATGGTCCGGGCGGCAATGGCGTCGGGCTGGTATCGATCTGACGGAATGTTGATCGACAGTCGCATCAACCTCGGTTCTGCCGTTTTTCCACTGCCGTCGAGGACCGCAACCGCAGCCACCACCACACCCGAGTGGACCTGGCCGGCCGGCATCAGGACCAGACTCTCCACCGGCACCCGAAATTGAATGGACCGAACGACCTTTCCTTCGTCTCCGGCCTGTGGCTGACCTTCAACCAGCGACAGTCCCAGCGAGTTTCCACCAATGTCGAATCGAACGCGAGATAGTGCCAGATCGGAGAGCTGGTGATCGCCGGTCTTGTTGAGGACCTTTTCATGGTGCCGGACCCTGAGATCGGGCTTCTTGACATTGACTTGAACGCTGGAGATTTTCCCATCAGGCGCTCCAGGTCGTTGATAGCCAAGGAAGTAGGTCAGGATCATCTGCTCCCGGATTCTGGCCACCGAGCCTTCGAGGTCTCGTGTGTTCTTCTGAACCGATCCCCCGGTCGCCAGGGCGATGTAGTCCGAACCCTCGGTCAGGTCCCAGAACTCGGTTGGGTCGGTGCCGGGGGTCCAAAGATTACCGACGGCTTCACTATTGATCAGGTCGTCGAGGCTGGGTGAGCCGAAGTCCGCATTCCCCATTTCTCTGTCCCGATCGGATGCGTCGATGACATGAAAGGTTGCCCCACAGTTCTGAGCGGACGCGGCCAAATGGTGAAACTGTCTGACCAAATCCATCTCCCTGCTCCAGAGTTCTGGGTGGGTTAATCGCAGGAGATCCTGGTAGAAGGCTGCCTTCTTGTAGAAGACCTGATAGAGATCGAAGGCCGGCCGAATCGCCAGGTCTTCACCGATCCACAAAACCACCTTTGGGCCGTCGATCCCAGCCAGAGCCCTGACCAACTCATCCGCCACACCGATCGCCTGGTCGATCCGTTGGTACTCATACTGCCGCCTATTGTTGATCTCGGTCTGGAGCATGCCCGCCTGGGCCCGGACATAACCCTCGTCGACCGCCACGTCGGTACTGAACGGGATTTTGTTCATCTTCATGAATCGGCTCGTATGAATCGACCTTTTGAGCATGCGTTTGCTGCTTTTGACGGCGTCCCCGCTGTTGGCGAGATCTGCAACACTCTGCAGCGCCGCCATTAATGATGCCTCGTAGGACGAGAATTCACTGACAATCTCCAGCTCACCGGAATTGACCGCAACCATAAACTGATCACCGTCGGCAATGCCCTCCCTGACAAACGACCCAACGGCCTCGACGACCAGATTCTTGTTCCTCCGTTGCAGGCTGGGAAGGTCGAACAACACCGCAACGTGTCGGGTCGAGGCCTCCACTTCAGAGGTGCCCTCAATCTCGGCACCCACCGTCTCCGGCACGACACGCTTCCCGTGTTCGAGGATGGCAAAGTTGGTGATCTCCATCGACTCACCGTTTTCAATGATCTCAAAATCCTCAGGGCCCAATCCGGAAACCGCCTGGCCTTGTTTGTCCACGACGGTGACGTAGAGATTGATGATGCTGACATCAAGTTCTCCACGAAAGACCCCCTGCATCCCCTCAGGCTCGTGCCCGACCTCATCACTTTGGGCCGTCGACATCATGGCGACACAACAACAGACGGAAAATGCCAGAAGACGGAAAATCAATGTTGAGGAAAATCTCTTTTCTGGACCTGCCATTTGGTACTCCAATACTCAAATCACGGCGCCGCCCATTTTCTTAAACGACGTATTCCAAGTGTAATACGAAAGGCCCAGGCAACAGGTTATACCTGTCCCAGCAAATCCACAGGGACAGTTGCCTGGTCCGGCTTCATGGGGCAGTGATAGACACATATCGGGAACGGTAACGGGC
>JAOZPW010000076.1:2144-14182 GCA_029932545.1 Thermoanaerobaculales bacterium
TCAAGGCGCTCCGCTTGGTTTTGGTTCCGGCTCCGCAGGATTTGCTTGATATGAAAGAGACTCGGCTATGGACAGTCCTTTCAGAGAGCCCTAAGCTTGTCCCGATGAACGACACACCCCACCTCGACCGAGAAAACCGGAAACTCGAACACCGATTGAAAAAACTGCAACAGCAGCTCAAGGACCTCGCCGACGACAACCGTGACCTGCACCGTCAGATGGCGACCGTCGTCGATCGGCTCTCTGCCTCCGCCAAGGACGAGATCAACGGTGGAGCACCACCCCTCGAGCTACCCCTGCCCGCCCCCGCCGAAGGATTGATCACGAGGGGTTTTCGCAAGGGACTTCGGCTGGCCGCCGGTGCCATGCGTACTCTCCGGCGTGCGACCGATCCCGGCGCCGACATGGTGCGGGTGCTCGCCGCCGTCACCGATCCCTCTCCTGCAAAGGCTCTTCCCAAGCTAGGCCAAGACATCCTGCTGGACCTTCCAGGGACTACCGACCCGACAACCATCGACACACCTGATCTACCGTGGCTTTTTGCTCTGGAGGGCATCGACGCCGCCTGGATTCAGGTTCCCGGTCATGGGGCCGACGAGATCCTGGCTGTACGCCGAGAGCTCCATGACGCCCTTTGTCAGAAAGGGTGGGCAGGTATCACTCAGGCGGCAGCCGACCTCGGAAGGCCGGTGATCGCCAAGCGCCTCCCCTATCCTTCGCACCCGAAAGGCAAGGAATGGCTCCTGCACCCGACACATCTCGACGGTTCAACAATCTGGCGAAATGACTCCTATCTGGTCGGCCTGCCAAAAAATGTCAGACGGGCAGAATTGCGGCTCAATACCACCCTCCCACCGATTCTCCCAGAGCAACCCACAGATCTCTTCATCCTGGTCACGAACCCGCTCGTCGAAGGTCTCGAAAAACGATTGGCCACCGGCCTCAATGCCTCCGGCAACCTCTCGCGAGTGATCGTCTCCCTGGCCCCGTGGACCGAGGCCGGCGAAAGACGTCTCAAAGCCCTCTCATCGGACGAAACACCCGTCCACAATTTTGGTTCAATCCTTCAGCCGGCATCCTGGAAAATGGCCGTCGAGGCCCTCCTCCTCAGCACTTCACCGACGACTTTGTGGGCCATCGGCAACCCAGAGGATCTCGGCCCATTCGTCGATCAGGCCCGCCGGCTCCTGCCCTCCCTTCGAGTGGTGCATGAGGCGATCGCGATTGGTCGAAGCTCATTGGAGGCCGATGAAACCATCGTTCGAACCCAGGCCCATAGAAACAGGCTGGAGGGAACTCCCGGGATCGGCGCTTTGCACTTGGCGCCGTCTCCCCTGGAGAGCGGTTCTGCAAAGAGCACTCCGGAGATCCGCAGGATCCTCGGCGTTCCCGCTGACGCCACCCTGGTCGTTGTTGCCGGAGACTTGACCGCTTCAAGTCGCGCCGAGGATGCGGCCGCCGTGGCACGAACCCTGGGCGAGCACAAAAATATCTGGTTCAGGGTCGTCGGACGCGGTCCCCTCGCGCCCGCGATCGATGATCTCGGACGCCTGTTCGGCCTCGATCGTTTTGCGGTCAACGACGCGGACCACAGCCTCGAAGATATCGTCGCGGCGGCGGATGTCATCTGTTGTCCCGGCCAAAACGAAATTCTGCCTCCTGCGGCGGCCATTGCCGTAGCCTCTGGTGTGCCGATGGTCGCACCGTCGAGTGGAGAGGCCGCGGATCTGGCTGAATCCGGTATTGCAGGCATCCACCTCGGAGGGACTGCCGGAAATACCGAAGCACTGGCAGGTGCAATACTTGAAGCGATCGATGCCGGAGCCAGTGGATCCGGCACACCCAACACTGAGATTATCAAACGGACCGAGAAGACCGACAGCATCTACCGCGAGGTCCTGACAGGCCATTAGCCATGAACCCGTCTCCGACCTTTTCCGTGCTGATCCCAACCTTCGGACGAGCCGAAGCGTTAACTGTTGCCCTCCATGCGTGGGAACAACAGCAGCCCGGTGATGTTTCTTTCGAGGTAGTCGTCATCGATGACGGCTCTCCCGATGACACCCGGGATCTCCTCGCTTCACTGAGACCCCAACGCTTCAGTCTCCGCCGCCTGGCACAGGAAAATGCCGGACCCGCCGCCGCCCGCAATCGGGGCCTCCGGGCAGCGCAGGGTGAAATCGTTCTTTTCACAGGCGACGACATCGAACCGGCACCCGATCTTCTCGAACAACACCTCCAGGGCCACCGTAAAGCCGCAGATTCCGACATCGCCATCCTGGGCCTGACTCGGTGGCCGGAGTCTGACTCGGTGACGGCGACGATGCGACATGTTGACGGGGTCGGCGCCCAGCAGTTCAGCTACCACTGGCTTGAGAATGGTTCCGAGTACGATTTTCGGCATTTTTATACGTCAAATATTTCGGTCTGCCGGACCTTGCTTGATCGGGAACCGACCGGTTTTTCGGAGGCCTTCCCATCGGCCGCATTCGAGGATGCGGAGTTCGCCCATCGTTTGACGGAATGGGGTCTCAAGATTCGATATCGGGCCTCGGCCCTGGCTTTTCACCATCACCCCTACGACCCTCGATCCTTCTTCGAGCGCCAACGTCGGTGCGGACACATGGCAGCACTGTTGTGGGAAAGACAACCGGCTCTGGCCAAGTGGCTTTCAATCAGGGATTTCGAAAACCTCCGCCTGCAAACGGCCACTCTCGATACCGCCGGGCGTACAAGGGTGGACGACGTCGCACAGGACCTCGAACGCTGGGAGGGTCACGCGCTTTCACTTGCCGGCTTCTACGACTCTCTGGATCCATCGCCCAAGGCTCAGGACGATCTCTTGCACACCCTCTTTCGTTATGCCTTCCTCAAGGGCCTCGGCGAAGGTCTCTCAAGCTCCGACCATGCTCGATCAGCTGCTGCCGCCGCCTTCATGGCTCTGATGCCCTCAGCCGCCATGGACTACAAAAAAGGGCTGAAATCTCAGGGACTGCCCTGCCCAGCCGAGGATGCGGAGCGTTTGATTGGGCTAGCCTGAGAATCCCCCAACATCCAAGGCCCCGCCACACTTCGAAAAATTGCCGCCGGTCCAAGCCTCTTGACCAGATCCAACCGTTCCCGATCACGAACCAACAACGAACCGGCAAAACCCAGGGCATTGATTGAAATCCGCTCGAACCGGTCAAGGGTTCGGGGTACGACGATCATCCAGCGGCACGTCAGGAGCATATTGTAGGGACGATCCCCATTGGCCAATCCTTGATCAGCTATCAGCGACTTGTAGAGTTCGAAAAGACGAGGCGCATCGGACCGGCCCAGCGGCCGCCCCTCCAGCAACGTCAGTGCATGAGAATAGGGTAGCGGTCTGCCGCCTGTGATCACCGCATCGATCGGGGTGGGCCACGCATCGGTTGATGGCAAAAGAGGAAGGGGCGCCACCTGCAAATGCCGATGCGGTTGACTGGCCCCGGCCTGGCGGCCTGCGTTGTAAAACCCTAAGCCGTCGACTCCTTCCATCGCCACAAGAAGAGCATCGAAGTCCCTCTCGTCCAGCAAGCCCTCCTGGGGCGCGAACTCCCTGGTGATGACCAAAAGGTGTCCGCCGAAGACATTGAACTTGTTGAGCACGGCGCCGTGGGTTAGGGAAAGATTGCCGATGAAAAGTTCAGGCTCAGGAGGCAGAAAGGGGTTCCGTCCCGTCCTCTTCTGTTCCTTCTTGGCATGTTTCTTGGGATGGAACCCCTGAAGAACCCGAAGCTGGTAGGGGATACCGTCCTCTTCGAGGATTTCACAGGCCGTAGGCACGCTCTCAAGCGCCCGCCCCTGCTCCCGATGAGTCACCTCGTCAACCCGTCGCCAGAGATCTGATCCGTCGATCACGAAACCATCCTACAGTGCCGGCCCTTCGAAGGTGAAAACAATAAAAAAGGGCCGCCGAAGCGGCCCCATGAGATCCAAAAAACGGACTAGTCTTTCCCGCCGAGGTTGCCTCCGCTGAAGAGCTTGGCATTGAAGTAGTCCTTGTTCATCTTCGCGATGCCGACGATTGAAATACCCTTGGGGCAGGTGGCCTCGCACGAGGTGTAGTTGGTGCAAGCGCCGAAGCCCTCCTGCTCCATCGCAGCGACCATCGCCTTCGCCCTTTCCGCCCTTTCGGGTTGCCCCTGCGGAAGAAAGGCCAGGTGGGCAATTCGGGCGCCGACGAAGAGCATCGCCGCACCGTTGGGGCACGAGGCGACGCAGGCGCCGCAACCGATGCACTCGGCGAAATCCATCGCTGCCTCGGCCTGGTCCTTGGGGATCAATATCGAGTTGGCGTCGGGGGCCGAGCCGGTGCGTGCCGAGATATAACCACCGGCCCGCTGGATCCGCTCGAAGGCCGAGCGGTCGACGATCAAATCCCGGACCATAGGGAAGGCCTTGGCACGCCAGGGCTCCAACACCAGGTGATCACCATCTTTGAAATTGCGCATGTGAAGCTGGCACACGGTGTTGCGCTTCATATGTCCATGCGCAACGCCGTTGATGACGAAACCGCAGGTGCCGCAGATGGCCTCGCGACAGTCGTGGTCGAAGGCCACCGGCTCCTCGCCCTTTTCGATCAAATCTTCGTTGAGCACATCCAACATTTCCAAAAACGACATGTGGGTACTGACGTTGTCCAGCTCATAGGTCTCAAAATGACCCTTGTCGTTCGCGTCTTTCTGTCGCCAGATTTCGAGGGTGAGCTTCATTTGTAACTCCTCTGCGTGAGCTCTACGTATTCGAATTCAAGCTCTTCCTTGTGGGCTTGGGGTGCCTGGTCCTCTCCCATGTGCTCCCAGACCGTCACGTGACAGAAGTTCTCGTCGTCACGTCTGGCCTCGCCTTCTTCGGTCTTGTATTCCTCGCGGAAATGCCCCCCGCAACTCTCTTTACGCCTGAGAGCGTCAAGACACATCAACTCGGCCAGGTCGAAGTAGTCAGCCACCCGGCCGGCCTTCTCCAGTTCCTGGTTGAGGCTCTCGCCGACACCCAACACCTTGACGTCGGACCAGAACTCTTTCTTGAGTTTCCTAATCTTCTCGATCGCCTCGTTGAGGCCCTCTTCGGAGCGGGCCATACCACACTTGTCGATCATCGTAATGCCAAGTTCACGGTGGAAATGCGTCACGGTTTTCGTACCGTTGACTTTGAGCAGTTTCTCGATGAGATCCTTGGCACCCTTTTCCGCCTCTTTGACTTCTGCACATGACGGATCGACATCGGGATGCTTGCCCTTCGCGATGTACGGACCCAGAGTATTCGGAATGACGAAGAACCCGTCGGCCAGACCCTGCATCAAGGCAGAAGCGCCAAGGCGGTTGGCACCGTGGTCGGAGAAGTTGGCCTCACCGAGTACGAAGAGCCCCGGAATATTCGACATCAGATCGTAGTCGACCCACAGGCCGCCCATCGTATAGTGAGGCGCGGGATAGATCATCATCGGATTTTCGTAGGGATCCTCGTCAATAATCATCTCGTACATTTCGAAAAGATTGCCGTAGCGATCCCGAATAACGTCTACCCCCAACCGCTCAATGGCACTGGCAAAATCGAGGTACACGGCCCGCCCAGTCGGGCCGACACCCCGGCCCTCATCACAGACGTTTTTTGCGTTGCGCGAGGCAACGTCGCGCGGCACCATGTTGCCGAACGAGGGATAAATCCGCTCGAGGTAGTAGTCCCTCTCATCTTCCGGAATTTCAATGGCCGGGCGATTGTCGCCGGTCTTCTTCGGCACCCAGACACGACCGTCGTTGCGCAGACTTTCGGACATCAGGGTAAGCTTTGACTGATAATCTCCGGCATGCGGAATACAGGTCGGGTGGATCTGGGTGAAGCTGGGGTTGGCGAACGCGGCGCCCTTTTTGTAGGCCCTCCAAATCGCAGAACCGTTGCAGCCCTTGGCCGAGGTCGAGAGATAAAAGACATTCGAATAACCCCCGGTACACAGCAGGACCGCATCACCAAAGTGGCTGGAGATCTCGCCGCTGACCATGTCACGCACGACGATGCCCCGGGCCACGCCGTCGATGACGATTAGATCGAGCATCTCGGTGCGCTCGAAAACGTCAACATTGCCAGCATTGACCTGCGCATTGAGCGAGTTGTAGGCGCCGAGCAGCAACTGCTGGCCGGTCTGCCCCCTGGCATAGAACGTTCGCGAAACCTGGGCCCCGCCGAAGGTGCGGTTGGCCAGGTATCCGCTGTACTCGCGGCCGAAGGGCACCCCTTGGGCGACACACTGGTCGATAATCTCGTTGCTGATCTCAGCCAAACGGTAAGTATTGGCCTCGCGCGACCGAAAATCTCCGCCCTTGATCGTGTCGTAAAACAGCCGGAAGACCGTGTCGCCGTCGTTCTGATAGTTCTTCGCGGCGTTGATACCACCCTGTGCCCCGACCGAATGGGCCCTCCGGGCACTGTCTTGATAACAGAAGGCCTTGACCTTGTAGCCCAATTCACCCAGGGCTGCTGCGGCCCCGCCACCGGCCAGACCGGTGCCGACGATGATGATCGTATGCTTGCGCTTGTTGGCAGGGCTGACCAAGGCCGCATGGTCCTTGTAACTTGCCCATTTATCAGCCAGAGGCCCGCTCGGAATCTTTGCTTCCAGTTTCATCCTATTATCCTCCCACCAACTGCAGCACGCCGGTCATTACCGCCACCGGCACCGAAATAAAGCCGGCTGCGATCACAACGGTCAGCAGGACCGCCAGGGGTCTGCGCCAAGGACCAAATTTGGGATGGTCCCAGCCCATGGTCTGGAACAGGCTCCAAAGGCCGTGGTAGAGGTGAAAGGCAAGAAGCAGCAGGGCCACGATATAGGCGATGGCCACCGGTGTCTGCTGGAACCCGGCGATGACGTTGTTGTAGGCCCCAAGATGCTCGTAGTTCGGGTGCAGGCTGTCCAACCCGACCGTCAGGTGGAGCAGGTGGTAGGTGATGAAGGCCGCGATGATCGGTCCACTCCACACCATAGTCTTGGCGGCGTAGTCAACGTCCGGCGGATTGAAGACCTTGTACTTGACCGGCCGCGCCGTGCGGGAACGCCACCACACCTGAAAGGCCGCGTAAATGTGCACGCCCAGACAAAACAGCAAAACAAGGCGAACGCTCCACAAAAACGCCGCGCTGGCGTGCAGCATATGGGCGTACTTGTCGATTTGCGCCGGGTCGAGGAAAATTTGGAGGTTGCCGAGCATGTGTCCAACGAGGTAGAGGAATAATATGATTCCCGTCACCGCCATTACAACTTTTTTGCCCAGCGTCGATTCGTAGAATCCAATCGCTTTGTCCATATGAGTTTTTCAACCCCCTTCCGTGACAATCGGCCCCTGAGATCCGATAAATCCGTTCTCCGGTGCCGGCCTAGAGATTGTACACGCTTTCACAAGCGTATGTTTCAAGGAGTGCTCAGTTGAAAAAGGGTTGCAGGTCCTGGATGCCGGTTGCCCTTTGGCCTACGCTTTGGGGGCCACATGACCCGCCGGTAATGACCTTGGGTCTTCTTTGCGCTCTTGGTGATTTTGGCGAGAGAAATGTCTTTCTCCCATCTTTGGTAATCTCTTTGACTTGAGCCAAGCCTTCCTTCTTCCGCGGGCAGACGATCTCAAGTCAATGCTTCGATTGGCCGCACCGGTCGTGGTGGTACAGGTCGGCCTGATGCTGATGGGCGTAGTCGACACAATGGTCGTCGGCCGACTCTCGGCCCAGGCCCTGGCCGCGGTCGCCCTTGGAAATCTGACGGTCCTGTCGGTCGCCGCCTTCGGAATGGGTCTGCTGATGGCCCTGGATCCACTGGTGGCACAGGCCGTCGGTGCGGGCGACACAGGCACTGTCCGCCGGTCGGTGCAGCGCGGCATGATTCTCGCTGCCCTGATCAGTGTGCCATCCGGTTTGATTCTGCTTCCCGGGGAGTGGGTCCTGCCCTTCCTCAGGCAGCCCGCCGAGATCATCCCAGTGGCAGCTGGATATGCACGGATTGCCATCCTTGCCCTGCCCTCCTTCTTTGCCTTCGTCGTCCTACGACAAACGCTCCAGGCCCTGGAAAAAATGCGGCCGATTGTCCTAACCATAGTGATTGCAAACATTTTCAACCTGGGCGCCGACTGGGTCCTGGTCTTCGGCTGGGGGCCCATTCCTGCAATGGGGGCTCTGGGTTCGGCGTGGGCAACGACCGCCAGCCGTTGGCTCCTCCTGATCACCCTCGCCCTGATGGCCCGTAAAGAACTGGGACCCCTGGTGTGGCCCTTCGAGAAAGAAATTCTCAGCTGGAAGCCCCTGTGGCAGACCATTCGCCTGGGCACACCGATTGGCCTGCAGATACAGCTTGAATTTGCGGCATTCGGCGTCGTCGCACTCTTGATGGGGGGCTTTGGCACCATCGAAATGGCCGCCCATCAGGTTGCAATCAACCTGGCCTCCCTGACCTTCATGGTTCCTCTGGGTGTTGGCGCCGCTGCCGCCGTGCGCGTTGGTGTCGCCGTCGGCGCCGGCAATACCGAAGGCGTTCGTCGCGAGACCACAGCTGCCCTGATCTGTGGGGCCGGGTTCATGGTCCTGACCGGCGCACTGTTCATCGGTGCGGCCGGACCCCTGGCATCTGCCTACACCTCGGTCCCGGAGGTCCTGGCCCTGGCCGTTATCTTCATTCCCATCGCGGGTTTCTTCCAGGTCTTCGACGGTATCCAGGTTGTCTCCGCCGGTATCCTCCGCGGCATGGGCGACACCCGGTCCCCCGTCATTATCAATCTCCTCGGCTTCTGGCTCCTCGGAATGCCCGTCAGCCTGGCACTGGCGTTTAAGACCGACCTCGGGCCGGCCGGTCTGTGGTGGGGTCTGGTCGCCGGACTCGGCGCCGTCGCCGCATTTCTCCTCCTCCGCATCGCCCGCCAACTCCGCTCTGAGCAACGACGGGTCGTCATTGAATAGCCAGGCGAAACCGAATCCGCCAAGGCATGAAGAGAAACACCGTGAAAACACCAGGAGTTCAAAAATTCCAGTACGCTGTCACCATGACATCTCGTAACCGATCCCTGGTCGCACTGCTTCTGCTCGCGCCCGTTCCAACCCTGGGCATCGCCGCAGCGCTGATCTTCTGGCCGGGGCCTTTCGGCAGGACGGTGTTCACGGTGGCCAAGATTTGGCTGTTGATCCTCCCCGTGGTGTGGCATTTGCGCATCGACAAGGGGAAATTGAGCTTGTCTCCATCAAAAAATGGCGGACTCGGAGCAGGGTTTTTGATCGGCCTCGCCACGGCCGCGGTCATCGTTGCCACCTGCTGGTTCATTGCTATCCCCCGCATTGACCCGGCCATGCTCCGCGGCGAGGTCACCGAGATGGGTCTGGAGTCTCCCCTGGCCTACATCCTCGGCGCCCTCTACTGGATATTCGTCAACTCGGTCGTCGAGGAGTATGTTTTCCGGTGGTTCATCCAGAGCCGGTGCGAAGACCTGTGGTCCCGCCCGGTTGCGATCGTTGTCTCTGCAGCCATCTTCACAACCCACCATGTCGTGGCGATGGCGACCTTCTTGGAGCCCAGCCTGACGGCCCTGGCTTCTGCCGGCGTTTTCATTGGTGGAGCGACCTGGTCCTGGATGTATGCGCGCTACCGATCGATCTGGCCTGGCTGGGTGGCTCATGCCTGTGCCGATGTCGCAATCTTCGGCTGTGGGTACTATTTACTGTTTGGGTAAGAGAGCTATCAGCTGTCGGCCCTCAGCTCTCAGATAAGGCGCGTGCAACCTCGAAGGCCGAAAACCGTTAGACTGACGAGCGGCGTTCGCCGCAGGAGGTAGAGAAATGACCCATTGCAAGACGTTGGCCCTGTTGGTCGCATGCACTCTGGTTTTCGTGGCTTCGGGAGTAGCTGCGGGCACTCCAAGGCCCCTGCTTCGCTTCCCCGATATCCATGGCGACACCGTCGCCTTCGTGCATGCCGAAGACATTTGGACGGCGCCGGCAGCCGGCGGACCGGCTTTGCGTCTGACCGACGACGAGGGCGAAGACCGTCATCCCCGTTTTTCTCCCGATGGCTCGATGCTGGCGTACACCTCTGAAGCCGGCGGCAATGTCGACGTCTGGGTGATGCAGAGTGACGGCTCGAACCCCCGGCGCTTGACCTTCCATCCCGGCAATGACGAGGTCATCGGCTGGCACCCTACGACGAGCAAGGTGCTCTTCCGCTCCAACCGCTTGAGCTGGAGCCGTTTCGACCGCCTCTTCCTGATTTCACCGGATGGCGCCGGCCTCGAAGTTCTGCCCCTGCACGAAGCGGGTCGCGGCGCCTACACTGCCGACGGCCAACAGATCGTCTACAACCGGATCGCCCGAGAGGACCGGACCTGGAAGCGCTACCGCGGCGGCATGGCGCAGGATCTGTGGCTCTATGATTTTCCCACAGGCATCGACCGCCAACTGACCACCTTTGAGGGAACCGACCGCTTGCCCCTGTGGGTCGGCGATCAGCTCTATTTCGCCTCGGATCGTGAGCGCACACTTAATCTCTTCACCTTTCAGCTCGAAAACGGCGCTATCAATAAAGTCACCGACCACCAGGTGTGGGATGCCCGCAGGCCGGAGACCGACGGCCGGCGCATCGTCTACGAACAGGGAGGCGATCTCCAGCTCTTCGACCCGTCAACGGGCGAAAACCGCCGCCTGGACATCACAATTGCGACACCTGCACGGGAGACCAGGAACTACCGCCGCGAGGTTGCCGGGGACATCACCGACATCAACATTTCACCTGAAGGCGGACGGGCACTGATCTCGGCACGGGGCGAAATCTTCACCGTTCCGAAGGAGCACGGACCCACCAGGAACCTGAGCAACACCCCCGGCGCCCGGGAGAAGAACGCTGCATGGTCACCCAACGGTCAATTGATTGCCTGGGTTTCCGATGCCGACGGCGAGTCGGACCTCTGGATCACCGCAGCGGGTGGACACGGTACGCCCAAACGCCTGACGGACCTTGGCCCGGGCTACCGTCATACCCTGCTCTGGTCACCTGATTCCGAAAAGATCGCATTTGCGGACCAGACCCTGAGCTTCTTCGTACTCGATATCGACAGCAAGGCGGTCACGACAATTGACCGTTCCGAGCGCGAACCGATGGACATCGGCCTCGAAAGCAAACCAATTTCGGATTTCACCTGGTCCCCCGATGGGAGATTCCTGGCCTACTCCAAGATAGGCCTGGACATGGTCTCACGGGTTTGGGTACACGATCTCAACACCGGTGAAAGCCATGACGTTTCCGACGGCCGGTTCAACGATTCCGGCCCAGTCTTCACTCCGGACGGGAGGCACCTGCTCTTCATCTCCAACCGGCACTTCAGGCCGACCCTGGGCGACTTCGAGTGGGAGATGGTCTACAAGGACCTCGCGGGCATCTACGCCCTGACCTTGCAAGCCGATGGCGAAGCTCTTCTGCCCCTTCTCTCCGACGAGGTTGCCTCGGCCGTGGCAGACACCCACTCCTCAATTGCCAAGAGCGAAGAGACCGAAACGGTCAGGGTCCGTATCGATTGGGAGGGCCTGACCCATCGTCTCGAAGCCCTGCCGCTTGAGGCAGGCAACTATCGCCACCTGTCTGTGATCAAGGGCAAGGTCCTCTACCTCAACGGTTCGGACGGCGACTACAATCCCTTCGAGTTCCGCGCTCTCGCACCCCAGGAACTGGCGGCCTTCGATCTCACAAAACGTGAAGCGTCAACCCTGGTCAAGAAAGTCGACAGCTACAGGGTGTCGGCCGACGGTCGGCATATGGTGTGGCGCCGTGACGCCGACGTCGGAATCATGAAGATCGGGAATTCAGGGCCGAAATTTGCAGCAATGGCCGAGAAGAAGGGAAAGACTGACACCCTCGATCTTGAGCAGTTGATCGTCACTGTCGATCCCCGAGCCGAGTGGGCCCAGGTCTACGACGAAGCCTGGCGCCTTGAACGAGATTTCTACTACGACCCCGGCATGAACGGCCTCGACTGGCCCGTGGTCGGTCAGCAGTATCG
>JAOZPW010000077.1 GCA_029932545.1 Thermoanaerobaculales bacterium
CGCGGGCCTCCTGGCCCGCATTGTGACCTCGGGCGGAACGAGAACGTAAGATATCGCAGAGGCGCAGAGACGCAGAGAAGGAAACACAGGAGGTGGATCCTGAATTTGGTGGGAGCGTTGAATAGTACGCTGCCGATTTGATTTGAGAAACCAAGATCCTATTTTTCTCTGTAGTAGATGAGAACGACACTGTTGGAATCGCCCAGCGCCGCGCAGCCTCCCAGCTTCCTAGCGTTTAATCACCAACAGTCGTTCTTCGGTCATCGTTCGGTAGGTATGGAGAGGTCCCTCGCGGCCGGTTCCTGAGTCCTTGATGCCGCCGTAGGGCATGGGATCGGAACGCCATGTCGGGACATCTCCCTGGATAATCCCACCGGCTTCAATCGTCTCCCATGCCATTTGGATCTTGGTGATGTCGGAGGTGAAGATGCCGGCCTGGAGGCCGTAACGGGAGTCGTTGACCATGTTGAGGGCCTGGGAAAAATCTTCGAAGGCACCCAGCACGGCGCCGGGGCCGAAGACCTCGTCGGAAACGACCGGCTGGTCGTGCGGAACCTCCTCGAGCAGGGTCGGCGAGATGACTGAGCCCGATCGCAGGGCGCCGCAGACAATTCGTCCTCCTGCCTCTGTAGCCCCGTTGATCCAGTCCTCGACTCTGTCGGCATTGGCCTGGTCTATCAATGGCCCGCAGACGGTCGATTCGTTTGCGGGGTCGCCGGTGTGCAGATCCTCGGCTGCTTGTTTCAAGAATCGCCGGAACTGCAGGTAGATGGCCTCGTGGATGATGATCCGCTGTACTGAAATACAGCTTTGTCCGGCGAAGCCGAACGCGGCGCCGGCGATGCGGGCGGCCACCTTTTCAAGGTTGGGGGTGTCGTGATCGACAACGACGGCGGCGTTGCCGCCAAGCTCCAGGGCCACACGCCGCCTTGAGGCCAGTCGTTTGAGTTTCCAACCGACATCCATCGAGCCGGTGAAGGTCAGAAGGCCGAAGCGCTCGTCATCCGCCAGGACCTGGGCGTCTGAGCCGCGGGAGGGGATGACTGAGAGACCCCCCGGGGGCAAGCCTGCGCGGTGGAGGATATCGGCTAGCAGCAGGGCCGGACCGGGCGTCTGCGAGGCGGGCTTGAGGACAACCGGGCACCCCGCGGCAACGGCCGGGGCCAGTTTATGGGCCACGAGATTGAGGGGGAAGTTGAAGGGTGTAATTGCCAGTACCGGGCCGATGGGAAATCGTCGAACCAGAGCCAGACGGTCTGTGGCCGAGTGATAGCCGCCGAGGTCCTGGGCAGTGACTTCGGGATGGCAGGCGACCGATGCAGCTTCGGTGAAGGTGTCGATTGAGCGTTCGGTTTCCGCCCGCGCCAGGCTGATCGGTTTGCCGGCTTCCTCAGAGATGACGGCGGCCAACTGGTCCTTCTGTTCGGCGATCAACTCAGCGGCCCGTCCGAGGATGGCGCCGCGATCTGCCGGGCTCAAACGGGCCATCCTGCGGGAGGCCCGGTCAGCGGCGGCGGCGGCACTCTCGAGTGCCTCGGGCCCACCCCGGGAGACCTCGGTCACGATAGTGCCGTCGAATGGGGAACAGATCTCGAAATTATCCCCATCTGATCGCCATTCTCCGGCCAGGAAATATTTTTGTTTTCGCATGTCGTCCTCCGTTCACCATTTTATCAGCGCAGCTTTTTGCATGAAGCCACAAAAAGGTACAAAAAAGAAACAGAAGAGGCATCTAACCCTTTTATCTATAGTTTTTGCCGAGGATTCTCACTGTCGTTATTGTCTTCCTCTTCGTGCCTTATTGTGGCAAATTTCTCCCTTTCGTGGCGATTTCCTTGAGTTTTTCGGGCGCCCAAGTGTTAAGGTGTCGCCGCCGTCTTGATGAGACGGTACGGCTCCCGGGTTTCTGATGAAAACCGTGAGTTTGAGGAGGAGGCGTCATGGCATTGAGGCAGCGCGGCATTATTGGCGTGTTTTTGGTAGTGATGACTGGGTTGTCAATGGTATCGGCCGTTGGAGCCCAGCAAGAGCATGGCTCAGATCCCGGTGTTGTGGCTGAAGCGGTCACCGGTCACGCTCATGAGGTAGTGGGTGGGCACGGCGGATTGGACCTCGGAGCGGTACTGCCCCTGTGGTCAATCATCCCATTTGTCGGGATTCTGCTGTCGATTGCGGTCTTCCCGCTTGTGGCACCGCACTTCTGGCACAAGCATTTTCCGAAGATCTCCGCTCTGTGGGCGGTCGTATTTGCAGTACCCTTCCTCTGGACATATGGACACCAGGCGATGCACGAGATCATGCATATCTATGTGATCGACTACATCCCGTTCATTATCCTGCTGTGGGCGCTATTCACGGTTGCGGGCGGCATCCGGATCAAGGGTTCTCTGGCCGGGACGCCGATGGTCAATACGTTGCTCCTGCTGATCGGTACAGTCATTGCGTCGTGGGTTGGTACGACCGGTGCCGCCATGCTGTTGATCCGGCCGATTCTCAGGGCCAACGCGCGACGTGCTCACAAGGTCCATACGGTGGTTTTTTTCATCTTTTTGGTGGCCAATATTGGTGGATCCCTGACGCCCCTGGGTGATCCGCCGCTGTTTTTGGGATTTTTGCACGGCGTTCCCTTCTTCTGGACCCTCAGCTTGATCGGGCCGATGAGTCTAGTATCGGGCATTCTTCTGGTGACCTATTTCTTCTTGGACATAATGTACTGGCGACGGGAGACCGAGGCCGGCCGGCAGATCGATCAGAGTGAAGGCCGCTTGGGCATCGAAGGCCTGCACAATCTCCTATTTTTGGGAGGCATCCTCGGCGGGGTGATCCTCAGCGGCACATGGCAGGCGGGTGAGGTAACGATCTTCGGTGTGCACCAGCATATTCAGAATCTGGTCAGGGACGGTTTGTTGATCATCATGGGTCTGCTGTCGATGTGGACCACAAAAAAACAAATTCGCGAGGCCAACGGTTTCAGCTGGTTTCCGATTCTTGAGGTTGCCTACCTCTTCGCCGGTATTTTCATGACGATCATTCCGGCCCTGGCCATTCTCAAGGCCGGCGAGCACGGCGCGTTGGCAGGCCTGGTCAGGGCGGTGACCGAGCCCTGGCATTTCTTTTGGGTGGCCGGTGCTTTGTCGTCCTTCCTGGACAACGCCCCGACCTACTTGACCTTTCTGACCACGGCCGAGGGCATGCTGTTTCCCGGTATTCCGGAGCCTGAGGTCATCCATCGGATTATTGCGGAGCATGAGATTTTCTTGACGGCAATCTCTACCGGCGCCGTGTTCATGGGTGCGATGACCTACATCGGCAACGCCCCGAATTTCATGGTCAAGTCGATTGCCGAGGAAAGCGGCGTCGAGATGCCGAGTTTTTTCGGCTACCTGTTCCGTTGGTCGATGCTGTTTCTGATTCCGGTATTCGTCCTTGTGTCCTTTCTTTTTTACTGATTCTGAGGAGGTTGTGATGAATAACGAGACTTTTGTCCACCTGGAAATGCACGGTTCGGCCGATGAGGTCAAGGCTTTCATCGAGGGATTCCGTCTTGCCTCCGGTGAGCAGCGGGTCTATTCCACCGTCAGAGAGAACATCAAGATTGACGGATTCTTTGGAAGCCTGATTTCCAAGGCTCATGGATCGACTCATTTTGTGGTCCCATCAGATTTTTCCGGTCAGTTGGGCGAGGCCGTTGAGGCCGTGACGCTGATTGATGTCAGAGTTGAAAGCAGTCGACCCATCGACCATGGCGAACTCAATTTCGAGTTCAAGTGTTTCTCTCATTCGGACGGTGTTGCGATCCGCGAAGTCGTCGAAACCGAACTGCCGGAAGGGGTAGTGCTGGAAGGGTATGAGACGGACGAGACCATCGATTCCGACGCCGAGGGCGCCGAGATGTACTCGCCGGTTCATGAATATGTCCTGATCGGGCGAGGTCAGTTCCACGGTCCCATCGAAGGCATCATAGCCATGGGACGCCGTCTGGATGATCAGGATTTTATCCATCCCGGTAGGATCCACCTGGTGTATTCCCACTGAGATCGGGCCTCGTTTTTTTGTGCCGGTCGCAAAGAGTCTGACGGGGTTGTAAGATGACGAGTATGGACTCGGGAACTCTGTCTGTCGGGCTGGACGCTCGAAAACTGACCGACTACGGCATCGGCACCTACATCAGTAGCCTCCTTCGGGGTTTTGCCTCAAAGCCGGAGGTTGATCTGACGGTCTTGGCGCGGGCGGGCCATGAAGACCGTGTTGCCGGTCTGGCGCCGGATGCCAAGATCCTTTCGATTTCCGTTCGCGAGTACTCGGTTGCCGAGCATTATCGGGTTCCTGCCGCTTTCTGGCGTGAGAATGTCGATATTATTCATGTGCCGCACTATGTCGTTCCCTTTGCCCTGAGGCGGCCGGTCGTGGCAACGATTCACGATGTCATACAGCTTTACTACCCGCCTCAACGAAGGACTCACCTGGCTTTGACCTATCTTCGGTTTGTGATGGGTTCCACTTTGAGCAGAGCCAGGCGGGTGATCACGGGCTCGCTCAGTTCCCGCGGTGATCTTGTCAAGGTATTCGGCGCCGACAGGACCAAGGTTGACGTTGTCCCCAATGGCGTCGATCCCGATCTCGAACGGCGCCCTCCGGTGGAGGAACTCGAAGAGATCAAGAAGCGAATGGATCTTCGTCCACCCCTGATCCTGGTGGTTGCCAATGATAAGCCTCACAAGAACCTGGACACGGTTTTAAGGGCGTACCATCTCAGCGTCAGAACACATGGGCTCCCCGGACAACTGGTTTTTGCCGGTGGTGTCAAACCGGATGGTCGTCTGGCGCGCAAAGCGGCAGGACTGGGCATTGGTGACCGCATCCGCTTCGTCGGGAGGGTCAGCAGCGCCGACCTGGCCAGGCTCTACCACCTGTCGGCGGTCCTGCTTCACATTGCCCTGTATGAAGGGTTCGGCCTCCCGATTCTTGAGGGCATGCGGGTCGGGCTGCCGGTAATTACCTCAAACGTAGGTGCGATGCAGGAACTAGGGGAGGGCGTAGCCCGTCTGGTCAACCCCCTGGATGTCCAGGAAGTTGCTCGTGCTCTCGAACGGGTGCTGATTGACGATCCGCTTCGGCGGCGAATGATCGAGTCGGGCAAGGTTCGTGCGGGAAAAATGAGCTGGGAGAAGACGGTTGACGGTACCATGGCAGTGTATCGAAAAGCACTGGCCGCGCCGGTTTCTCCGGAGATGGTGGTCGGGTCGGGACGAGGGAGGTCGTGGTGAGGGTTGCCCTGGTACATGACTGGCTGACCGGAATGCGAGGTGGCGAGTGGGTTCTTGCCGAAATTGCCGCCTTGTTTCCCAAGGCGCCGATCTACACCCTGGTGCATCGAAAGGGGTCAACGATCCCTGATCTGGAACGGCGGGAGATCAAAACCTCGTGGTTGCAGGCGGTGTCGTTTGGCGGCAAGAAATGGCGCTATCTTCTGCCGTTCATGCCTTCTGCGATTGAGAGCTTCACGTTTCCCGGTATTGATCTGGTGATTTCGACCTCACACTGTGTTGCCAAAGGAGTGATTCCGCCTCCCGGCGCCTTCCATCTCAGTTATATCCACACACCAGTCCGGTATGCGTGGGATCAGCGGGGCATCTACCTCGAACGGGTTCCTCGTCCCGTATTGCCGCTGGCACAGGGGGTGCTGGCCAATCTCCGCCAGTGGGACATGGTATCCGCGGCGAGGGTCGACCGTCTGGTGGCCAACTCCCGCCTGGTTCGCTGGCGGATACAGCACTACTGGAACCGTGAAGCCGAGGTCATTCCTCCGCCGGTCGATACCGAGTTTTTTTTGCCTGGAGGAAAAAAGAGTGAACGGCTACTGACGGTCGGGGCTTTGGTTCCGTACAAGAGGGTGGAGGTCGCGATCAAAGTGGCGCGGAAACTCGGCAAGAAGATAGATATCATCGGAACCGGTCCAATGCAGCGCCGCCTGGATCGACTGGCCGGTCCCGACGTTCGGTTCCTCGGCCGAGTCTCCCGCGAACAACTTCGGGACGCCTATCGGTCGGCAGCCGCTTTGCTGGTGCCCAACGTCGAAGATTTCGGCATGGTCACGGTCGAAGCATTGGCCTGTGGAACACCGGTCGCGGGCCTGGAGGCCAGTGGAACTGCCGATACGGTTCGAGTGGGACGCGAAGGCGAGTTGGCGGATTATCCGACGGTCGAGGCCCTGGCCGCGGCAACTGGGCGGGTACTCGGCCGGGAGTGGGATGTCGACCAGTTAAATCGGCGGGCGCAGGTCTTCTCCCGCGAACAGTTCCTTTTGCGCTTCCGCTTCTTGATGGACCGTCTGGGATTTACGTTGGACGGAAGATGATTGAGCGACGTCGGCAGATCCAGATAACCCTTCACCTGATAGGGGACCTCGCAGCTACTGTCCTGACGGTGCCGGTGGCCTACTGGTTGCGCTTTCATTTTGAGATCGTCGCCATCACCAAGGGTGTGCCGGATTGGGAGCACTACCTGATTTTGATGCCCATGGTGCTGGTTATTTGGCCGACAGTTTTCTATTTCCAGGGGCTGTATCAGCGGCGGCGGATTCGTTCCCGTACCGATGAATTGATTCGGTTGGTGACAGCGGTTCTTTTTTCAACGGCCTTGTTGATTGCCGTTGCCAGTTTCTACCGGCCGCCGGACTTTACCTACTCCAGGGTCTTTTTCCTCTTCTTCGGCTTGTCGAATTTTGTGCTCGTGGTTTCTTTCAGGGGAATCATCTCCGGAGTACTGGGGCGCATTCGGAGGTCCGGCCGGAACCTGCGGACGGTACTGGTTGTTGGCGCCGGCGACCTTGGCCGAAAGGTAGTCGACGGACTCCAGGCCCACGGCGAGTACGGATTCAAGGTTGTTGGATATCTCGATGATGATCCGGGGCTGAAGGAAAAGGGTTTTCACGGTGTTCCGGTTCTGGGTGCGACGGGTGAACTCGAGCAGGTTGTTCGGGCGCAGGAGGTCGACCAGGTCATTCTTGCCTTACCCAATTCCGCCCACAACCGAACCAATCAGTTGATACGGAAGGCGGGGCAGCTCCTGGTCGTTATCAAGGTGGTCCCGGACCTGCTCCACTTCTTTGTTGCGACTGGGGGAGTCGAGGAGTTGGACGGCATTCCGATGATTAACCTGACCCGGATTCCGCTACAAGGTTGGCATCAGGTGGTCAAGAGGCTGTTCGACATCGCCGGTGCATCGGCCCTCCTGCTGGTAACCGCGCCCTTGTTCCCCTGGGTTGCATGGCGCATTAAGCGTATCGATGGCGGTCCGATCTTCTTCTCGCAGGTGAGGACTGGTCTGGATGGGCGTTCCTTCAAGCTCTACAAATTCAGGTCGATGCGAATCACCGCTGAAGATGATCGCACCTGGACCCGGGCCGACGATGATCGCGTAACGCCGATCGGGAATCTTTTGAGGCGGACCAACTTCGACGAGCTGCCACAGCTCTACAATGTCCTCAAGGGTGACATGTCGCTGGTCGGCCCCCGGCCGGAACAGCCTGAGTTCGTCGAGCGTTTCAGGGCGCGCTATCCCGAGTACAACACCCGTCACCGGGTCCGGGCCGGGTTGACCGGATGGGCACAGGTCAACGGTCTGCGTGGCGACACCTCGATTCGCCAGAGAGTGAACCACGATCTCTACTACATCGAGAATTGGACCTTCACCCTGGATCTCAAGATCCTGATGCGTACCTTGTGGCAGGCGGGGAAGTAGCTAATTCACCGCACCCGTCTCACCGAGATTTTGCCGAGCGAAGTCCAGGACCCGTTGAAAGGTATCCGACTGCCTGCATCGTTCCGAGAGAGTCTGAAATACCTCCGATGCCTTTTGGGTGTCTCCCGTGGCGACATAGGCGATCATCAAGTTTTCGAGGCTTTCACAGTCGTACTGGCGGGCAAAGGCTGCGGCCTCCGCGAAGACCAGCGCACCTTCGACATCGTCGCCCATGTTCAGGCAGATCGTGAGCAGGGAGTAGATATCGCCCACGTAGGCATTTTCGTAGACCTCATGCAGGTAGGGGAGGCAGCGGAGAAGGTACGGAGCGGCTACAGCGTACTGTTCACGCTCATAAAAAAGCACTCCTGCCGTATAACAGGTCTGACAGTAGACGCTGAGGACCTCGTCAAAGGTCGAGAGGTAGGGCTTGTACGAGACCAGGGCACTTTCCAGAGCTTCCGCTGCCTGATCCAGTTCCTGGAGGTCGTAGTGGATTGTGCCCACCAGGCTCAGAAGGAAGGCCCGCCAGTTGACCTCGGTCTCGACCGACTGGAGATCCCTGAGTCGGCTGATGTCCTCGTGGTCGGCCTCATGTTCGTCCATCTTGGCGATAGTCGCCTCGATACCTGCCGCAACGTCGCCGCTGCGGTCGGAGCCTGTGTACCACTCTGGGATGTTCATGGCGATATTCTACACGGGTTAAGTGCCGTCAGCTCTCAGCTCTCAGCTCTTGAACCGAGTGGCCCGGTGGGGCCGGCCAAGCTCCTTTTGGGTTCCGGCCCCGCCGGGTTAAGATGCGTAGCTTCGTTCGGATCGCCGAAAGGGAGCTTTGAGGAGAATTGATGAACGAATCGATTGTGAGAGTGAGGTATCGCGGCGAGGATCATTCGGTGTCGGACGGCACCCGGGTCGATCAGTTCCTCACGGATGTGGACGGTGAAATCGAGGAGACGGTATTGGCGGCCCTGGTCAACAGGCGCAAGGTCATGCTGGACTTCCCTCTTCGGGGCCGGGTAGATCTGGAACTGGTACGGTTCGGGGATCGGGAGGGGGAGTCGGTCTATAAACGGTCCGTCTGTCTTCTCTTTCATGAGGCTTGCGCCGAACTCTATCCCGAGGCGGGTTTGATCGTTGGGCAGAGCCTCGGCAACTGTTATCACTACCAGGTTCGCGGCGAGTTTCCCCAACTCAAAGATATGGCCCGAAAAATCAAAGAGCGCATGACGGTGATCAGGGATGAAGCCAGACCCTTCATTCGTCGAACGGTCACCGTGGAAGAGTTGGAGGATTACTTTCGTCGGGAGAGCGAGGACGACAAGTTGGACCTGCTGGGAACCCGCCGGAGTTCAACCATTCCCACCATCAGCTGCGGGACCTTCATCGACATCGCTCATGGCCCCTTTGTCCCGGATACATCCTGTTTGCCGACCTTCGGTGTACAGCCTTTCGGTGACGGTCTGGTCCTGCGTTTTCCTCGGCGCTCGGACCGGCAAAATCTTCCGCCGTTCACACCGCGTGAGTTGCTGTTTAAGACCTACGTCGAGACCCGACACTGGCAGGAACTGCTCGGTGTGCAGCGGGTTGGCCAGCTCAACCAGATTTGCCTTGACGGTGACGTGAGGCACCTCGTCCGTGTCGCGGAAGGTCTTCACGAAAAGAAGATCTCGCGAATCGCCGATGAGATCTACGGCCGACTCCCCGGAGTGAAGCTTGTGACGATCGCTGGCCCGTCGTCCTCCGGCAAGACGACCTTTTCAAAAAGATTGGGTATCCAGCTGAGAGTCAACGGTGTTGAGCCTGTGGCCCTGTCACTCGACAATTACTACGTCAACCGCAGCGAGACCCCGGTGGACGAAGATGGGAAGCCCGACTTCGAAAGCATTGAGGCCATCGATCTTCCGATGTTTCACGAACAGCTTGGGGTGCTGATGGAGGGCGGCGAGGTCCGGACGCCCCGCTTCGACTTCGTCACAGGCTTGAGAGTTCCGGAGCGGCAGTGGGTGCCGATGCGCCTGAAGGATGGACAGGTCCTGGTGATCGAGGGTATTCACGGCCTCAACCCACGGCTGACCACGTCGATCCCAGAGGACCGCATCTTTCGGGTCTATGTTTCTGCGCTCTCGCAGTTGGCGATCGACGACCACAACCGGATCTTTACCTCGGATACGCGACTGACCCGGCGAATCGTTCGTGACCACCTTTTCCGCGGTTTCACCGCTGAGCGAACTCTGGACATGTGGGAAAGGGTTCGCCGAGGCGAAGGCAAGTGGATCTTCCCTTTCCAGGAGCAGGCTGACGTCATGTTCGATTCGGCGCTGGTGTATGAGCCGGCAGTACTCAAGGTCTTCGCCGAACGGTTCCTGTTGCAGGTACCTCGTTCCAGTCCGACCTACACCGAGGCCTACCGTTTGCTCAAGGGACTCTCGATGTTGGTCCCGGTGTTTCCCGATGAGGTCCCCCATACCTCGTTGCTGAGGGAATTCATCGGCGGCAGCACCTTCAGAGAGTGATAGGCCGGGAGGAGCGCGCGGCCGGGATTGCCCGGCGTCTGGACCTGTTCTATCCGGATGCTCGGTGCGAGCTGGATTTCAATACCCCCTGGCAACTCCTTGCGGCAACGATACTCTCGGCCCAGTGCACCGACGTTCGTGTCAATCTGGTAACCCCTGAGCTCTTTCGGCGCTGGCCGACTCCGGAGGCGATGTCCCGAGCTGATCTGGCGGAGGTCGAGGAAGTCATTCACTCGACAGGTTTCTTCAGAAACAAGGCCAGGGCCCTTCGTGATGGCGCTCGAATGCTGGTTGCCGACCATGGAGGAGAGCTTCCTCGATCCATTGAGGGCATGATCGACCTCCCCGGAGTCGGCCGGAAGACTGCCAAAGTGGTGTTGGGTGAAGCGTTCAATATACCTGCGGGCATTGCGGTGGATACCCATGTTAAACGCCTTGCCGGGCGTTTTGGTCTCAGTGACGAAACTGATCCTGACCGAGTGGCCGGGGACCTCGAGGGGTTGCTCCCCAAGACTCGGTGGGTCGGCTTCTCCCTGCGTGTCGTTCTTCACGGACGAAGGGTCTGTACCGCACGTAAGCCACAGTGTGACGACTGTATTCTCGAAGGCGTCTGCCTGAAGAGAAATATCTAAGGCCTGAGCGATCAGCTACAATGGCAATCTGACAGGAGGAATACATCATGATTGAAAGAATCCGTAAACAACTGGGGGATTCGGCGTCTCTCTTGGACTATCGATGTACCGGAATTTCCAAAGACGTTCTGCATCTACCCGGCCCGGATTTCGTCGACCGGATCGTTTCGCAGACTGATCGCAGTCCCAAGGTGATGCAGTCGCTGCAGTGGCTTTATGACACCGGCAGAATGGGTGGAACAGGGTTTGTTTCGATCCTTCCGGTCGATCAGGGCATCGAACACTCCGGCGCCGCGTCCTTTGCTCCCAATCCGATCTATTTTGATCCTGAAAATATCGTCAAACTGGCGATCGAGGGCGGTTGCAACGGCGTTGCATCGACCTTGGGTGTATTGGGCTCCATTTCGCGGAAATATGCCCACAAGATTCCCTTTATCGTCAAGATCAACCATAATGAATTGCTGACCTATCCGCCGGAGTTTGACCAGACTCTCTTCGCTTCGGTAGAGCAGGCTTGGAATTTGGGCGCCGCCGGTATCGGGGCGACGATCTACTTTGGGTCGGATAACTGCCGTCGTCAGATCATGGAGATTTCCGAGGCCTTCGAGGAGGCGCACTCCATGGGAATGTTCACGGTTCTATGGTGCTATCTGCGCAATTCCGAGTTCAAGAAGGACGGGGTCGATTACCACGCCTCGGCCGATTTGACCGGGCAGGCCAATCATATTGGCGTGACAATCGAGGCCGACATCATCAAGCAGAAGCAGCCGGAGAACAACGGCGGCTACAACGCCATCGGTTTCGGCAAGACAAGTCCGCTGGTCTACTCAGCCCTGGTGCCGGACAACCCGATCGAGTTGACCCGCTGGCAAGTCGTCAACTGCTACATGGGCCGAGCCGGCCTGATCAACTCTGGTGGAGCTTCCGGCGGCGCCGGTGATCTCGAGCAAGCGGTGATGACGGCCGTGGTCAACAAGCGCGCCGGCGGCATGGGTTTGATCTCGGGCCGCAAGGCATTCCAGAAGCCGATGAACGTCGGCGTCGAGTTGTTGAATGCCATCCAGGACGTATACCTCTGCGATGAGGTGACCGTAGCTTAAGGGTGAATGCAGGCGAATGCTCGGCGAGCGAGGAGCGCGGCCCGTATTGGCCATTTGAGAGTGCTGATTTGAAATGGTGGTTGCCGGAATAGGCCAATCCGGCCACACTCCTCGCTTAGAGCGCTTCGCGCGGGCTGATTTTTTTGGTTCATTCTCGGAGAAGGTACGAAATATGCTGATCTGAAAATGGCTAACGACTTCTACAATGTTTAAAATATCAGGGATGCGCGCAGCGCATCAAAGGAGCCTGTGGGGCAGAGGCCGGGGATCAACTCAAGTTTTGGGTCGCTTCGGCGGCCTATGCCATACAGGCTCCTAGGGTTAGCTTTTTCGGTACGGTGGTTCGAGATCGTCCAGCATCGGATAGTGTTTGACGTTGAGTGTCATCAGCTTGGTATGTTCCGCCTCGACCGTTGCTGCAATGATCGCGTCAGCCAATCCGACTCCGTGGGACTTTGCGAAGTCCCGCTTGTGAAGACCACCGTTCCGGGCGATTTCAGGAGTCACCGGGACAACACGGCAGATCGCTATGAGGTCGTCCAGGATTGAAAGTTCTCGGTCACCCTTAACGCCCGCGTAGAGTTCAGCGACAACGATGGACGATAACGAAACCGCACTGGCATGGCTTTTGAGGAGGGCGACGGCCTTGGGGTGGCCGCGCAGAAAATCGACCATGACATCAGTGTCAAAAAGAGCCGACTTGAGCATCAGTCAGGTCCTGTCTAACGAACGGCGTGTCGCCCCGAAGTCGGGAAGGTCATCCCGGTCCTTCCACATGCCGGCCGCATTCTCCAGAAGCATCCGAATCCTGGTTTCTTCAAACTGCGCCAATAATCGATCAACGGCTTCGCGGATCAGTTCGCTCTGCTTCTTTCCGCTGGTTTCAGCAAGGGCCAAGAGACCATTGCGTTCCTGTTCGGTCAAGTAAACTTGTGTTCGGATCATGTGGCGCCTCCATCCGATGTATACATTAGTATTATACATTACTACGCCTCTGCCGCCACAACGTTGGAATCAGAATCCAATTCCAGTATCGTTTTCTGCACTCCCCGATAATCTTGACCGGTACCCTCTTCGGTCGCCGTCCGTAATCTGAACGAAGGGAAGAGGTATGGTGCAGGCTACTCGCCGACCGAAGAGGACCAACCCGACGTATTACCCGACTCAAAACCATCTTCAAAAAGACCGATCCGGTCACTTTGGAGAATGACGTAAAGGTCATCGGTCCAGTCGTTCTGGCCGACGGCAAAGAAAGTGTCATCGCCGAACCCAACGTCTCGGAGGTGGTAGGTGGTCCCGGAAGTCTGCGGAGTCCAAGTGATTCCGTCTACGGATGAAAGAACTGTACCCGTCAAACCCACGGCGACAAAGATTCCGTTGCCCCATGCAACACCATACAATTCGGTACCGGTCCACGTTTGAGTCCATACCAGACCGTCACTGGATGAAATAATGCCACCTTGACCTACCGCAACAATCAGGTCGTCGCCGTATGCTAGAGCCTGGATATGCGTTCCAAAGCCGGTCAAAACCTCGTTCCAGCTAATGCCGTCATCCGAAAGGTAAATTTTGTCGGTCGGACCGGTGCCGTCAAAAAAATCGCCTCCGGCGACGAAGGAGCCATCGACGAAGATAACATCGTCAATCACATCCAGATCGGACGGGTAGACCGGCGTGAAATCGACCCCCGCGTTCGTGGAGTAGAACAGGCCACCCTCATAGGTCAACGTTTCGCCACCGCCGGTGACCACGGTGCCTCCACCCTGGACGACGGCATTATAGTGTTCATGGTCGGCAGCGTCCCCCGTGCTCACGAGGGTCCAACTCTCACCATCGGATGAATTGAGCAGAGTAGCGTCGAGATAGCCTGCGGCCCAGAACGTAACGCCGTCAAAATCGACGTCGACAAAATTATCGGAGTGCGGCACAGTTCCCGCTGTCCAGTTGGTGCAATCATCAGAATAGATAATTGAAGACTGACCCGAGACAACGTAGTTACCATTGCCGTAGGCTATTTCAAAATAGACGATACCGGACCCATTCGCCCGCTCGTGCCAGGTCTCGACTCCTGTTGCAGTCGCCTCCGGCACCGCAAAAAAGAAGAATGCGGTGATCAGGTGCACCGCCAAAACCAACTTCACAAATCTTGCTTT
>JAOZPW010000078.1 GCA_029932545.1 Thermoanaerobaculales bacterium
GGTCTTGCCGCCCGCGCCGATGATGTTGCGGATCTGTTCAACATCAACCTTCATCGTATAGATGCGAGGCGCGTAGGGTGAGATCTCTTCGCGGCCCTCGGAGATCGCATCCTTCATGATGCCCAGGATATGGAGGCGACCATTTCGGGCCTGCTCCAGAGCCTGTTCGAGGATCTGCCGGGGCAAACCGGAAACCTTGATATCCATCTGAAGGGCGGTGATGCCTCCTTCAGTGCCCGTGACTTTGAAATCCATATCGCCGTAGTGGTCTTCTTGACCGGCGATATCGGACAACACAGCGTGGCGTTCTCCGTCGGAGACCAGGCCCATGGCAACGCCGGCGACTGCCGACGAAAGCGGCGCTCCGGCATCCATCATCGACAAGGACCCGCCGCAGACCGAAGCCATCGACGAGGAGCCGTTCGACTCGGTGATGTCGGACACGATCCGCATGGTGTAGGGGAAGGCCTCGTCCGAGGGGAGGACCGGCAGGAGGGCTCTGCGAGCCAAATTGCCGTGACCGATCTCGCGGCGGCTGGAACCTCTCAGAAAACGAGCCTCACCGACCGAGAAGGGCGGAAAGTTGTAGTGGAGCATGAAGGGTTCTTTCCATTCGCCCTTGTAGCTCTCGATCAACTGGCGGTCCTGTGAGACGCCGAGGGTGCAGGTGACGATCGCCTGGGTCTCGCCCCGAGTAAAGAGGGCCGATCCATGGGATCGCGGCAGGAAGCCGACTTCGCAGGCGATTGCACGGATCTCGTCGAAGGCGCGGCCGTCGAGGCGTTTCTTCTCACCCAGGATGGTCTCGCGGGTGATTTCCTTGGTCATCAGGCGGAATACGCCCTTGACCCAGGGGGTCTTCTCGTCGGCATCGTCGCCCAGGGCGTCGAGGGCCTTGGTACGAACGGCGTTGATGGCGTCCTTCTGCTCGAACTTGCCCTTGATATGCATCGCCTGGGTCAGTTCGGCCTTCCACTGCTGCCGGACCTCATCGTCGAAACCGGCCGGCCATATGGCGGCAGGCGCCTCAAAAGTCGCCTTGACGATGCCGCGCTCGGCGACGATCTCGAGTTGCAGGGCGATCAGGCGTTTGATCTCGGTGTGGGCCAACTCCAGGGCGTCGATGATGACGCTTTCCGGGAGTTCGTTGGCGCCGCATTCCACCATGGCGATGGCGTTTTCGGTGCCGGAGACCACCAGATCGAGGTCGGAGGCTTCGCGCTGAGCGTAGGTCGGGAAGAGAATGAATTCTCCGTCCACCCGACCGACCCGAACCGCTCCCAACGGATTGTTAAAGGGAATCGAACCGGCAACCATCAGGGCGATCGATGCGCCGTTCATCGCCAGGACGTCGGGATCGTTGTCGTTGTCGGCGGAGAGTACCCAACCGATGACCTGGGTCTCGACGAAGTAGCTGTCGGGGAACTGCGGGCGAAGGCCGCGGTCGATGACGCGGCAGGTCAGGGTTTCTTTCTCCGACGGACGGCCTTCACGCTTGAAGAAGCCGCCGGGGATTCGGCCGCCGGCGTAGGTATTCTCGCGGTAGTCGACGGTCAAGGGCAGGAAGTCTGCGCCTCCCCGGGGTTCGTCCGCGCCACATGCGGTGACCAGAACCATCGAATCGTCGAGGCGAACTACGACGGAACCGGCGGCCTGTTTGGCGATTTTGCCCAACTCAAACGAGATGGTCGTATCACCGAATGTGATTGTTTTGTTGGTGATTGTCATGTTTTTTCCGTTCTTCTTCCGCCGGGGGTCTGCCGACGGGGTCGTCAGGTGGAGGGGGAGGCGCCGCGAATCAGTGCCTCACCAGCCAGCCGTCAGCCGCGGAGGCCGAGGCGTTCCACCAAGGAGCGATAGCGCGTGATGTCTTTGCCCTTGAGGTAGTCGAGCAACCGGCGACGGCGTCCAACCAGGCGCAAGAGACCACGGCGAGAGTGGAAGTCTTTCTTGAAAGACTTGAAGTGCTCGGTCAGGTACTGGATCCTCTTGGTCAGCAGTGCAATCTGCACCTCCGGGGATCCGGTATCGTTCGTGTGGGTTTTGAATTCTCCGATAATTGTTTCTTTCTGGGCATCAAAATGACTCATCATTCCTCCGTTGTTCCTCCGGTGGCGAGGAGGCTTCGTCACCATACCAGGAAGTGGTTTTCAGTGCAATGGTCATGGGTGGGTTGCAGTTGCAGTGGAAGGATTGATCGCCCTCGAGATTCCAACACTGCGAGGCCCAACCCCGGCCTTCGGGGACTCGCACGCGCGTCCCCGCTCGGCGGGATTTTCCCGGCGCCTGGTCTGCTTCCCTTGAGGAAATTGCACCGAGCGGGGGCGCGAAGCGGTCCCGAAGGCCGGGTGTGGAATTCAGGGTCCGGTTCGGTGGGCAGGGTCCGAATTCAGGGGCAGGCTCAGCGCCAGATTGCAGGGACAGCTTCAGCAACAGCGGCAGGGTCAGCGCCAGATTGCAGGGACAGCTTCAGCAACAGAAACAGCCTCAGCGACAGGATCAGCGGCCCCGTGGGCATTGGTCCCCGTTCCTTTTCGTGCCTTTTTGTGGCTATCTTTCTGATTTTGACGGTCTTAGCTTGACTGCTCCGCCAGGACCAACGACGGACGGATGGTGATCGTCCGGCCCCGGGCAATGATGGAAATGACTTCGCCGATACCAAGAAGCTCATCCCCCCTGCGGACGGCAACTGGGCCCTTGTCTTCGAAGATTTCGGCTTCAGAGCGCAAGACGACGACCTCTTGCCCATGGATGAAGCGAGCGCCCGCGGTCGGGTTGATATCGACCGACGGGAAGGGCAGAGGGATCTTTCCAAGGGGGATCCAGTGTGGTCCTTCGATGATGCTCTCGGGATTCGGGGCTTTCTCGAGTTCATCCTGACTGATGGCCTCTTCCACCCGAAAGGGTCCAATTCGGGTCCTCTCCAGCCGTCTGAGGTGAGCGCCCCAGCCAAGTTCTTGGCCGATGTCGTGGGCCAGCGATCTTACGTAGAACCCACTCTCGGTTTCCACCTCGACCACAAGGTTTTCGGTGTCTTCCTGTTGGAGATGCAGGGAATGGACCTGGACGGTTTTCGGAGTAATCTCGACGTCCTGTCCTTTTCGGGCCAGTTCGTAGAGTTTTTTGCCGCCGACCTTCTTCGCGGAATACGCTGGGGGCATCTGGTCAAAACTACCGGAGAACTTCTCCTCGAGTTCAGAAATTTGATCGTGTGAAAGGGTTTCGGGTTGTTTGGCGTCGCCGACCCGTTCGCCCTCGGCATCATAGGTGTCGGTTTCCCACCCCAGCCGAACTCGGCCGCGGTAGGCCTTGTCCCACTTGAGGAGGTATTGCTGCAAACGGGTGGCCCGGCCGACACATAACAGGAGCAGGCCCTCGGCCATCGGGTCCAGGGTCCCAGTGTGACCGATGCGGCGCTCTTTAAGGCTGCGGCGCGCGATGTCGACGATATCGTGAGAGGTCGGGCCGGTCTTCTTGTGCACGGGCAGCAGTCCATGCCAGCGCGAGGGTCGCCTTCGGCTCATCAGTTATTCTCCAACAGTGCTTTGAGTCCTGGGAGCAGGGCGTCACGGGCGGTACCGAGGTCGCCGTCGATCGAACAACCGGCGGCGTTGGTATGGCCGCCGCCGCCGAAGGACACGGCCACACTTCGAACGTCGATCGTTCCCCTCGATCGCAAACTGATCCGTACGGCCCCTGAGTCGGTCTGTTTGAGGAAGGCGACGATTTCAACCCCGCTGATTGACCGGGGCAGGTTGACGATCTGATCGGTGTCGGAGCCTTGGGCACCGGCGCGGGCGAAGGCCTCCGGTCCGACCTCGATCACGGCCAGTTGATTGGAACTGTGCATCTCCAGGGTAGAGAGGGCCTCGGCCAACAGACGCACCGAGCCAAGCGTTCGACGCTCGTGCACCAGTTCTGAGACCAGGGTTGGGTCTGCGCCCCACTCGACCATCTCAGCAGCGGCGCGGAAGGCATTTCCGGTCGCATTGGAATAACGGAAATCTCCGGTATCTGTCGACAGGGCCGCGAAGAGAGCGGTCGCCGCCTGAGGTGAGGGCTGAACCGGCGCTTCTTCAAATAGGCGCCAGATCATTTCACCGGCTGCGGGTGAGTCTTCGTCGAGAAAGTTTAATTCGCCGAAGCGATCATTGGCTTTATGGTGGTCAATGTTGAGAATCGGTACACTGTGAAGACTGTCGAATCCCGTTCTGTCCAGTCCGGGGCACTCCATGGTCGCAACCAAATCGTAGTGTGAAGGGAAATCCTCGGGGAGAGTTTCGGCGATAATCACCGCCTCCGCCCCCGGGAGTTCCCGAAGGCCAAAAGGCAAAGGGTCACGGAAAACAATTGACGTTTCTATTCCCAGTTTTCCGGCCAGTTCCGCAAATCCTATCGCCGAGCCAAGACAATCGCCGTCGGGGTTCCGGTGGCCCGTGATCAGGACGCGGGAGCAACGGCGGAGCCGTTTGAGGACCTCTACCGTGGTGTGGTCTCGATTCATCGTTCCTCCTCAGGATCTTTGACTGGTGGTATGACGCCGTCGGAGTGGAGTTGGTCGAACAGTCGTTCGAGCTTGTCGCCATACGCGAAGGAGTCATCCCTGGAGAACTCCAGGACCGGAAGCGCTCTCATGCGCATCCTTCGGCCCAGTTCTCGCCGTAAGAACGGCGATGCGGCGTCGAATCCGTCGGCTGCCTGCCTCTCGCGTTCTTCGTCTCCGACGACTGAGAAGTAGATCTTCGCCAGAGTCTTGTCGCGGTTGAGGCGCACGGTTGAAATGACGACGCCCTCGAGTCTCGGGTCGTTGACCTTGTGGAGTAAGGTCTCGGCCAACACCGTTCGGATCTCGGACGCCAGCCGCTGTTTTCGATCAAATGCCTGGTGGGACATGGGGTCCTCCTCGGAAGGTTTCAGCTATCAGCTTTCAGTTTGGGAACACACGCATCGACTCGAGTAGTGTCGGGCAGTATCCTGTTCGTTCGGCAGCTGAGAGCTGAGAGCTGACAGCTGACAGCTGATAGCTGATAGCTCTTCATCATACCTGAATGATCTCCACATCCCACATCAGGACATTTCCCGACCAGTTCTGGTCAATCGTTTTTTCCACCCGACGAAGGCGGGACTCGACGTCTACCGGATCAGCCGAGAACGCACAGACGGCGAAGGCCGCCCTTTGGTGAAGATTCTGATGATCGACCTCGGTGACAAGTACCTGATGCCGGCTTCGGATTCGTTCGATCAACGATCGTGTGTGGCTTCTCTTTGCCTTGAGGTTTCTCGCTTCTGGGATATGAAGTTCGAGTCGGCCGATCCCGACATACAGCGTGATTTCCATATCCAATCTCTGCTTTGGGGCGCCGGTTTCCTAAAGTTCCCGTTCGATCTCGACCATCTTGTAGGCCTCGATGATGTCGCCTTCCTTAATGTCGTTGTATCTCTCGAGACCAATACCGCACTCAAAGCCCTGCCGAACCTCGGACGCATCGTCCTTGAAACGCCTCAGGGAACCGATCGAGCCCTCATGGATGACGATGTTGTCACGCAGGAGGCGGACCTTGGCATCGCGCCGAATCAGGCCTTCGAGGACGTGGCTTCCTGCGATAGAACCGACCTTCGGGACCTTGAAAACCTCTCGAACCTCGGCTCGACCCAGTTCCTCTTCCTTGAATTCCGGATCGAGCAGGCCGACCATCGCCTTCTTGATGTCGTCGATCAGGTTGTAGATGACGGTATAGAGCCTGATGTCGACCTTCTCGGTTTCGGCCAGGTTCTTGGCGGTTCTCTCCGGACGCACGTTGAAACCGATGATGATCGCGTTGGAAGCGGTCGCCAGCATGACGTCGTTGGTCGTGACTGCGCCCACTGACCCGTGAAGCACGTTGATGGTGACCTCGTCGGTACCCAGACCAGCCATCGCCTCTCGGAGTACTTCGACCGAGCCCTGTACGTCGGCCTTGATGACGACGTTGAGTTCTTTCTGGTCTCCGGCCGAAATGTGGTCGAAGAGGTTCTCCAGAGAGACCTTCCGATGTGAGGCAAAGCTCTCTTCCCGTTCCTTCAGTCTTCGGAAGGAGGCTACTTCGAGTGCCTTCTCTTCGCTTTCGACGCACTGGAGGACATCGCCGGCATTGGGCACACCGTCGAAACCCATGACTTCGACAGGATCTGACGGCCCGCCGCTGTCGATACGCCGGCCGTTCTCGTCGGCAAGTGCTCGGACCCGGCCCCAGGTCGAGCCGCAGAAGAAGGGGTCGCCGATCTCGAGGGTTCCGTGCTGGATCACCACCGTGGCCACGATGCCTCGGCCCTTTTCTTTGCGGGCTTCAAGGATGATGCCTCGTGCGTCGCCCTCTGCAGTAGCCTTGAGCTCTTTCAGTTCAGCAACCAGCAGGATCATATCCAGAAGTTCGGGGATCCCCTCTTGGGTCTTGGCCGACACGGGAACGCAGGGTACGTCTCCACCCCAGTCCTCGACAAGGACTTCGACCTCGGACAACTGTGTCTTGACCTTGTCCGGTGAGGCATTGTTCTTGTCGATCTTGTTCATTGCCACGATGAGAGGCACCTTGGCCGCCCGGGCGTGATTGATTGCTTCCTTGGTCTGAGGCATGACGCCGTCGTCCGCAGCAACCACCAAAATGACAATATCGGTGATCTGAGCGCCGCGGGCACGCATCTGAGTGAAGGCCTCGTGGCCGGGGGTGTCGACAAAGACGACGACCCGACCGTCCTCGGTTTGGATCTTCGACGCGCCGACGTGCTGGGTGATGCCGCCGGCCTCGGACTCGGCGACACGACTGGAGCGCAGGGCATCCAACAGTGAGGTCTTTCCGTGGTCAACGTGACCCATGACGGTGACGACCGGCGGTCTGGCCTCCATGGGGCCAGTAGTCTCGACGGCTTCTTCACGCTGGAAATCCACCAATTCTTCGGCGGTTGCGACCATCGCATCCACTTCAAGTTCTGTGCAGATTTCTTCGGCCAGCTCGTGGGGGAGGGCCTGATTGGTCGTAACCATCATGCCTCGCTGGATCAGCATGGCAAGGAGATCCTTGGCGGTGACGTTGAGTTTCTCGGCCAATTCCCTGACGGTCACCATTTCCGAGAGAATGATCGGCCCTTCAGGTTTCACGCCGTCCCGGAACTCGACGGTTCGGGTTGGACGCGGCACCGGCGCGGTTCTGCGAGTCGCTTCCTGCTTCTGCTGGCGTTTCCTTGCTTTCTTGCTCAACCGCTGGCCTGCACCCGCCGGGCGCTGTCCGGGACGCTGTCCGGGACGCTGTCCGGGACGCTGTCCTGGCCTTGATGGAACAGCGGTCGCTCCATCGGTCGGTGCTTTGACCTTCTGTTCCTCAAACTTATTGAGCAGGTCGCGAATCTCCTTGGCATCCGCGGCCGCCTTGGCCTTTCGGCTGCTTCCTGGGCGGGTCTTGCCTGCAGCCCTCTCGGCTTTTCGGCGCTTTTCAGCATCCTTTTGAGCCTGGAGACGCTGTTTGATCTCATCAGGCGACAGCTCTCGGAGGGTCTTTTCGAGTGGCGTCCGGGCCCTGGCCGGTTGAATCCGTTTGGCCTTTGTCTCTTCGGTCTCAGGTCGTTTGGCAGTGAACTCCGCCTCGGATACTGAAGGCTCGGGCTTGACGATCTCAGTATCGACGGCCGCCGGTTCGCTCGCGGGGGTTTCGGCGGCATCGGTCGCCGATACTGTATCGACCTCAGCTTCTGCTGGAGTCTTAATATCGTCAGCAGCCGTGGCCTCCTCTGCAGTCGGAGCATCCTCTGCAGTCGGAGCATCGTCGGCCGTTTTGGCTTCGGCCTCGGTCGGTTCGACGTCAGCTTCCGCAGTGATTTTCACCTCGGCAACGGGTTCTTCTGCCGTCTCAACCTCTACAGTCGGTTCGACTGCGGCCTCGGAATCATCGCCGTCCTTCTCAGTGATGACCTCGCGGATCTCATGGTCTGTCTCAACGACTTGACGTTTGCGGCGGCGAGCCAGTCGTTCGTGGGCAGAGGCGGTGGCGGTTTCTTCGGTCACTTTTTCCCGGCGCTGGATCACTTCACGCGGGCGTCGTGCCAGTGTTTCGCCGGTGATGATGGCCTTTACGGTCGCCAGGTCAAGAGTGTCTTCCTCGGAACTGACGGTCACGCCGATTGCCCTGAGCTTGAAAATCAGGTCTCGCGGTGTGACGCCCATCGTTTTGGCAAGATCGATGACTCGAAGCTTCTCCATTATTCTTCCTCCGCCTCGGCGGCTTCGGCTCGAGCTTCATCGACTGCTTGTTGGACCATGTCCTGGAGCCGTTGTGCGGTGACGGGCCCGATCCCTGGGATCGTAGCCAATTCGTCCGGCGTGCGGCTGAGGACATCCTGAGCTGTGTGGATTGCGTGGCTCTCCAGGCGCTCCCTCAGCCGTTCGGAGATCATCTCCATCTCTTCCAGGGGGATCATCAAATCGTAGTCCAGATCCTCGGAGGTTTCCGAGGCTTCGGTTTCGGTGACATCATCGAGGCCCTCCATTTCGCGGAGCATCGAAGCAAGGGCCGACGCAAGTTCATCCTTGACTGCCTCTTCGCTCTTAATCTCAATCCGGCTCTCAAGCAGTCGTGAGGCCAATCGGACGTTCTGCCCTCGACGACCGATGGTCAACGAGAGCTGCTCGGTCCCGACGATGACGTCCAGGACGACCTCCTTGCCCTCCTCGGTCAGGGGTTCTCCCTCTTCGTTGACCATAGGGTTGCCTTCTTCGTCGAAGACGGGGACCTGGATAGGCTCTTCGCGAACCGCGACGCGATTGATCTTGGCGGGGGCCAAGGCGTTCTGAGCAAAGGTCACCAGATCCGAGTTCCACGGGATGATGTCGATCTTTTCGCCCTTGAGCTCTCGAGTGATCGACTGGACTCTGGATCCCTTGAGCCCAACGCAGGCGCCAACCGGGTCGATGTCCCGGTCCTTGGAAAATACCGCGACCTTGGCTCTCTCGCCCGGTTCTCTCACACACTCCTTGACGACGACGGTGCCGTCATAGATTTCGGGGACCTCCATCTCGAGGAGCTTGATCAGCAATTGGGGATCAGTACGGGACATGACGACCTGAGGCCTCGCGGCGTCCATCGTTACGTCGACGACGACCGACCGAATGCGATCACCCGAGCTGTACCGCTCTTGCCGGACTTGATGGCCCCGGGGAATGATGCCCTCGGTATCGCCCAACTCGACGATCACCGCCCCGCGATCGACCCGTTTTACGATGCCGTTGATCATTTCTCCGACGCGGCCGGAGTAGTTCCGAAACACGACGGAACGCTCGGCTTCCCGAACCCTTTGGAAGAGTACCTGGCGGGCCGACTGGGCAGCGATGCGCCCCAGTTGGTCGGTGTCCAGCGTCTCGATTTTGATCTCGTCTCCCAATTCAGCTTCGGGGACAATCGCCTGAGCTTCTTCCAGCGTCCATTCGCCGGGTTCCAGCGGAACCTCTTCAGTCGGCTCGGCCACCATGCGGACCGCCCAACAGAAGACCTCTCCGGTTTCGGGATCAATCTCGGCGTGGACTGCAGGTTGCTTGTAGTGTTTCCGCGCCGCAGAGGCAATGGCCTCGGCCACGGCATCGGTCAAGATCTGTGGCTCGATGTCGCGTTCTGCCGCCATTTGGTTGACGAGGTTCTTGATATCCAGCTTCATCGATTGTTCTTCCTTTTCTTCAGCATCTGATCCCAATCGATCTCGAGGCGCGCCTCGAAGACTTCGTCGAAGGGGAGTTCAACCCGATCGCCTGCATCGGTGTTGATGCTGACAACCCCATCCTCGAAAGCCAACAACTCTCCGACCACCGTGCGGTGTTGCCGGAAGGAAGGTGCCATTCGGACGTTGATCCGGTGTCCGGAAAAACGTTTGAAGTCCTCTTCAGAGTACAATTTGCGATCCAGTCCAGGGGATGAGACTTCAAAGGTGTATCCGTGGGACAAAGGGTCCTCGACGTCGAGCAGTGCCGATGCCTGGTGGGAAATCGCTGCACACTGATCAAGAGTGACACCGTCGGGGCCATCCACTACCAGACGAAGAATAGGCTGAGGGCCTGATCCCACCATTTCGGTGGAGACAAGCCCCAGCCCCTCGCTTGCGACGAGGCTCCGCAATTGTTCGGTGATGGCAGTGTTTAACGACATCTTCTTGAATCAAAAGCCTTTCTTCTTTCGTAAAAAAAAGTGGGCCGAGGGCCCACCTTCCTTACGAAAGCAGGCGGGAAGGTATAGCACAATGCCGGCCCAACGGCAACTGGAAAGGTGGCGATAGAATGAGCTCTGGAGGTTGCATGGGGGCTGTGATATTTCTACATTCGTGCATATGATGGAATCATGATAGCTGTGGTTCAGATCCTTGCTGCATCGTGGGCTCTCCTTGGGGAGATGGCGCCCTATCTCCTGTTTGGGTTCTTGGTCGCCGGCTTGTTGTCGGTCTTCGTCTCGCCGGAGTGGGTGGAGCAGCATCTGGGCCGCAAGGGATTTGCCCAGGTTGCCAAGGCCAGTTTGTTTGGGGTTCCGTTGCCGTTGTGTTCATGCGGGGTGCTGCCTGTGGCGGCTTCCTTGAGGAGGCATGGCGCCGGAAAAGGGGCGACGACCGCGTTTCTGCTCTCAACGCCCCAGACCGGAGTCGACAGTATCGCCGTTACATGGGCTTTGCTTGGCCCCGTTGTCGCGATCATTCGACCGCTTACGGCCTTCATCACCGGCATCGCCGGGGGTATGGTTGTTCAGGCTGTCGAACCCGATGAAAACCCGCAGATATTGCCCGGGCGGGATGGAGAAAAAGCGGATGAGTGTTGTTCTTCCCAAACAGAAAAACATGCCCTGCTCAAGGCTCTGCACTACGGGTTCGTGACCCTGCCCCGGGATATCGGCAGGGCTCTTTTTGTCGGGCTGATTCTCTCCGGGATCATCGCCGCTTTTCTCAATCCTGATCACGTGAGGGGCGTCTTTGGAGGCGGGGTTCTGCCTTATCTGGTGGCAATGGCCGTGGGAATCCCGTTGTACGTCTGTGCGACCGCCTCAACGCCGGTCGCGGCCAGCCTGATCGGTGCCGGCCTGTCTCCCGGTGCGGCCTTGGTGTTCTTGATCTCAGGCCCGGCCACCAATGTCGCTTCGGTGACGACGTTGCTGAAAGTCCTCGGGAAGAAAACGGTGGCTGTGTACCTTGCCACGGTAGTTGTCGGGTCGTTGGCTACGGGCCTGGTGGTTGATTTCTTTTTTGGGAGGTGGGTTTTGAAGGGTATGCCTGCCGTGGCGATCGAGGCGGCGCACCGTCACGGGGATGGCACGATGCTGATTGGCTGGGGGTTTAAGGAAACCTGTGCAGTCGTACTGCTGGCCGTTCTGGTGGCGGCGATGTGGCCTCGCCGTTCCAAGACCTCAGAAGAAGACGCGGTTGTCAAGAATCTTGAGAAGCGGGTGGAGTTGTCGATCGGCGGCATGCGTTGTAACGGGTGCGTCACCAGTATTGGCCGTGCCTTGCATGAAGTTGAAGGGGTCCGGGATGTCACGGTCGATCTTGCGGCGGCGAAGGCGATGGTGGTCGGGATTGGGCTTGACTCCGAGGTCTTGTGCGCTGAGGTCAGGGCACTGGGGTTCGAGTGTGAGTGATACTCTCGCCATGATGGACACGCCGAAAGAGCTCCGCAGGGTTGTTGTTGTCGATGATTCCATGCTGCAGTGTGTTTTGTGGCGGCGAATGCTGGAAAGCCGTTACCCGGATAAGGTGGCGGTGGAAACCTTCACGGATCCTGTTGAGGCCGTCGGCGTTCTCGGCCCCGACATTCACCTGATGTTGCTGGATTGGGAGATGCCGGTGATGGACGGTATGGAGGTCTTTGAGGCAGCAGTCGAAGCCGGCGTGAACCCCAAGCGCATCATCATCTCCTCGTCTCACCCCGCCGAGCGCCTGCACGAGGCCTTCGATCACACCGCCTGTCTTGCGGTCATCGAAAAGGTTGAACCCCAACAGCAGGCGGCGTTTATGATGATCCTCGACAGCATTATGAAACGCTGACAGTTTCTACTCCCCCGTCTTCATCCAGAGATAGGTCATTTCCAGGGCGGTCATCCGGGCCTTTTGCCCGTGGTCGGCGGCGGCAGCGTGACCACCTTCTGTGTTCTCGTAGTAGAGCACCGGGTGGCCCAGCGATTGCAGGAGAGCGACCATCTTTCGTGCGTGGCCGGGATGGACGCGATCATCCCTGGTCGAGGTAATGAACAGGGCTTCGGGGTAGTCGGCGTCTTTTGTGACGTTGTGATAGGGCGACCACTTTTGGATGAAGGCCCACTCCTCTGGGATATCGGGGTTGCCGTACTCGGCCATCCAACTGGCGCCGGCCAGGAGCTTGTTGTAGCGCTTCATGTCCAGCAGAGGGACCTGGCAGACGACGGCATCGAAGAGTTCCGGGCGCTGCGTCATGACCGCACCAACCAGAAGTCCGCCGTTGGAACCTCCCATGATACCCAGGTGCTCAGGCGAGGTGATCTTGCGTCGGCTGAGATCCTCCGCCACGGCAATGAAGTCTTCGAAACTCTTGTTGCGGTTGCTCTTGAGGGCTGCCTGGTGCCAGGCGGGCCCGAACTCACCGCCGCCTCGGATGGTGGCCAGGGCGACGACGCCGCCCCGCTCGAGCCAGGCAGTGCCCCACTTGGCCGAGTAGAAGGGCGTCAGGGAGATCTCAAAACCGCCGTAGCCGTAGAGCAAGGTAGGGCTTTTGCCGTTGGGGGTGTAGCCCTTGGGGGTCACGAGGAAGTAGGGGATCAGAGTACCGTCCGCCGACTTCGTTTCGTGCTGGGTGACAGTCATACCCTCGGTGTCGAAGAAGGCCGGCGTCGACTTGAGTTTCTCGGGTTTCTCATCACCTTCGATGAGCCAAAGGCTGGAAGGCGTCAGAAAATCCTGATACGAAAAGAGGTAGAGGTCCTGATCCTTGGATGTCGCCGCGAAGGAGGCTTGGCCGAGGCCGGGCAGGGGCACCTGCTTTCGGTCCCACCCCTCGTCGGTCGGCTGCAACTCGTAAAGCCGGCCCCGGACGTTGTCCAGGGTGGTCATCAGCAGGCGATCCCGGGTCCAGGCGATCCCGCCCAAAGAGACCTTGGCCGATGGCTCGAAGAGCAGATCAAAGGACCGATGCCCTTCGAGGAAGGCGTCCAGGTCGATCGCCATCAGAGCATCCTGGGGATAGGTTGTGCCGCCAATCGTCCAGTCCGACCGAAGAGCGATCATCAGCTGATCTTTGAAAAACCCATGGAATTGCACGTCGTCCGGCAGATCAAGCTTGACCAGCCGATCTCCCAGTCTCAAGAAGTACTCGCCGCGGAAGAAGGCCGGTGTCCGGGAGATGATGTCGTACCGGCCCTCAGGCGTGTGTCTGCTGTGGGCGGAAACCGAAACGTCTTCAGCCTTGCCTTCGAATATTGTCGCTGCGTCTTCGAGGGGTGTGCCCCGAGTCCACAGCTTGACGATGCGCGGATAGCCGGAGTCGGTCAGGGACCCCTCGCCGAAGTCGGTTCCAACCCATAGGTGGTCTGTATCCTGCCAATTGACGTCGCTTTTGGCTTCGGGCAGAGAGAAACCGTCGGTGACGAAGGCCTTGGCAACGGTGTCAAACTCGCGGTAGACCACGGCGTCACCGCCACCGCGCGACAGGGCCACCATGCAATGCCTGTATTCGGGTCCGAGGCAGGAAGGCCCCTTCCAAACCCAGCTTTCGCCCTCGATTTCCACCAATGCGTCGATGTCAAGAACGGTCTCCCACTCTGGTTCGGTTGTGCGGTACTGCTCCAACGAGGTTCGGCGCCAGATGCCCCGGACGTGATTCTCGTCCTGCCAGAAGTTGTAGAGCTGGTTTCCACGGATACCGACGTACGGGATGCGGTCTGCCGAATCCAGGATCTCCAAAGTCTGTTTTCGAATAGGTTCGAATTCCGGACGAGCCTCAAGAACCTTGGTGGTTGCGGCACTCTGCTCGGCAACCCAGGCGAGGGCCTTCTCGCCTTCGACCTCTTCGAGCCAGAGGAAGGGGTCGTCGCTTGCAAAGGCAGGGTTGGTCAAGATGAAGACCATTGCTGAGAGAAAAAGAGT
>JAOZPW010000079.1:0-7523 GCA_029932545.1 Thermoanaerobaculales bacterium
CGGTGACCGAGACTTTCAGGGCGTACGTGGGACGGTATCGGGGTGACGCGTTGGCGGCGGCGCAAGGGGGGTAGGAGATTATGGGCCCCGGCCTTCGGGAGCGCTTCAGAGCCGAGGCCCGCAAAAGAACTGCCGAGCGCTCCCGCTCGGTCATCTCCCGGAGGGGCAGCATTGTTCGAACCAAGAGAGGGACCGCCCCTCCGGCAAATGACCTCGGCGGCCTACTGCCCCTGGCCGAAACTCGATTCCTGAGGTGCTCGCCGAGGGTTGCCAGGCACGGCTTTCTTCGCATCGGCTCCGTTGCCGGAAGGTCTGCTCGATGAAGAAAGCCGTATCTGGCACGCCCCGTCGGAGGAACGACCCGCTGTCTGAGATGATCGAACGGCAGGGCCGGGTCATTCTGGACGGAGGCTTGGCCACCGCTCTCGAGGAGCGGGGCCACAACCTCGATGACCCCCTGTGGTCGGCTCGGCTGCTGATCGAAGAGCCCGGGGCGATCACCGAAGTCCATCTGGACTCCCTCCAGGCTGGGGCGGACTGCATCACGACCTCGAGTTACCAGGCTACCCTTCACGGCTTCTCCACCAGAGGTCTCAGCAAGAATGAGGGCCATGATCTTCTTCGATTGTCGACTGACCTCGCTCTTGAAGCCCGAGACTCATTCTGGGGCCATCCTGCAAACCGCTCTGGCCGCCTCCACCCGCTGGTGGCAGCAAGTATCGGTCCCTACGGCGCCTTTCTCGCCGACGGATCCGAGTACACCGGGGCCTATGAAATCAATGATGCCGCCTTGTACGAATTCCATCAGGAACGCTGGCAGGTACTGGCTGAAAGCCCCGCAGACCTCCTCGCCTGCGAGACCCTGCCGTCCCTCCGGGAGGCCCGGGTCCTGCTCCGACTTCTCAAAGAAACACCGGGTCGCTGGGCCTGGCTGAGCTTCACCTGCCGGGACGGTTTCCACCTCTCGGACGGAAGTCCATTCGTCGATGCAGTCCGGGCCTGCACATCAGCGCCCGGTGTCGCAGGCGTCGGCATCAACTGCACGGCCCCACGTTTTGTCTCGTCCCTGATTGAACAGGCCCGCGACGCTACCGACCTGCCCATCATCGTCTATCCCAATTCTGGAGAGGTCTACGACCCCACTGCAAAGCGTTGGATTTCAGAGGGCCCTGTCGGCGCCTGGGTTGATGACGCTGCACAATGGAGCGACCTCGGCGCCACCGCCATCGGGGGATGCTGCCGAATCGGACCCAAGACCATCACCGAGTTGAGACTTAGGCTTCTACCGGCAACCTGACGCAGCCAGGTGGCTCTCGCGGGGTACTCACCCTGCTATAGTCCACGCGGTCCTGAGATTGGACTCCGAGGGGGTGGCTGTGCAGCAGACGATCGACTACGCCGAGGTCGGATTCAAGGCCGGGCTTGAGGTTCACCAGCAACTCCTGACGGCGACCAAGTTGTTCTGCAGATGCCCCGCCGGACTCTACACACGAGAACATGACGGCACCGTTTTGCGCCACATGCGCCCGACTCTCTCGGAACTGGGAGAGTACGACGGGACCGCCCTGATGGAGTTCAAGACCAAGAAGAACATCGTCTACCTGCTTCACGAGTCCAACACCTGTACGTACGAGATGGACGACACACCGCCCTTCCTGATCAATCCGGAAGGTGTCGATGTCGCGATCGAGCAGTGCCTGATGCTGGGCTGCGATATCGTCGACGAGTTACACATCGCCCGCAAACAGTACCTGGACGGCTCGATTCCGACCGGTTTTCAACGCACGGCGATCGTCGGCGTTAACGGTTTGCTGCCCTTCCGGGGACGACAGCTCTCCATTACCCAGGTCAGCGTCGAGGAGGACTCCTGCCGGGAGGTCTCCGACACCGGCCACCTGATCGTCTGGCGTACCGACCGTCTGGGCATACCCCTGATCGAGACGGTAACCGGGCCGGAGCTGCGAACGCCTGATGAGGTCGAAGAGGCCATCCTGCTTATCGGCCGGGTCTGCCGCTCAACCGGTCACGTCCGCGTCGGCATGGGTGCCAGCCGCCAGGACGTCAATGTTTCCGTCCGAGGCGGCACCCGCATCGAGATCAAGGGAGTTCCCAAGGCCGGTTGGGCGCCGGCACTGGTGCATGGCGAGGCTATCCGCCAGGTCAACCTGCTCAAACTCAGAGACGAACTGCACAACAAAGCGTTCACCTCGCCCGAAACGATCGTCGTCGATCACCGCGACGTGACATCAATCCTTGCCTCGTCGGCAATCGACCATTTTCGGGCCGATGCGTGGCAACGATGGCTCGAGGCCACCGGGCGCCGCCCGGGGTTCGAGTGCGGAACCGGTCCGTTTTCGGTTCGAGGCATTCGCCTCGCCGGGCTGAAGGGCACGCTGGAGCATCCGACTCAGCCGGATTTGACCTTTGTCCACGAGCTCCAGGGCCGCGTCCGGGTGATAGCCGGACTCGACCAGCCACCGATCCTGGTCCATGACGCCTCGTGGCCCGGCACTGCCGCAGAACTCAAGGCAGTACGCTCGCATTTGAACTGCGAGGCTGGGGATGCACTGATCGTTGTCTGGGGTGCCGAAGGCGACACCCTGACGGCCGTTGAGGAGATCCGTCTGCGTTTCGTCGATGCCCTCCATGGGGTGCCCTCCGAAACCCGACAGCCCTTCGTCGACGGGCACACCAATTTCGAGCGAATCCTGCCGGGCCCGGACCGCATGTACCCCGACACCGACAGCCCACCCCTGGCCTTGGACCGAGAGCGGGTCCAGGCACTCGAAGGAAAGCTGCCCGAGGCTCCCTGGATTCGAGAGGAACGCTACGCGAAGGCCGGTCTTCCGCTGGATACCATTCACTTTCTGATTCGCCGGGGCGGCGCCCGCCTGGTCGACATGATGGCCGACAGGACCGACGCTGATATACGAAAGGCGGGCTTCTTCTTCGGAGAAAGAGTCAAGGGACTCCGCCGGAAAGCAGTCGCGGTCGACGCCATCACCGATGAGCAGTGGATCTCGTGGTTTTTAATCTTGCGGCAACACCCGGTCGCAGCCGAGGATAACAACCAGGCAATCCGGTGGATGGCCCGGCGGCCGGGCCGGGATCCTCAGGACTACCTCAATGCCGCGGATATTGGTGTGCGCCCGGATCATTGGCTGCAAGACGTCACCCGGAGGGCAACGAAAAGCCAACCGGATCATCCCGACGGCACGGCCGACCAGAGGCACCGCTTCCTGATGGGAGTGTCCATGAAGGGCCTGCGCGGCCGAGTACCGGCCCGCGACGTGCTGCAGGCAATTGAGGCTGAATTGATTGGAGAGTCGGATGGTTAGATCGGCGGAGTCAATACCGCAGGAGACCCTCTTGAAACTGGAAACTGGAAACTGGAAACTAGATTCCTTGAGTCCGGTTGTGGCGATGAAGACGTTGATTGTCGCGTTCCGAAACTATTTCTCGAGGCCTAACACAGAGGTTCTTGTTACATTTTTCTCTCTTGAGGCTTTAATACCGTACCATTTGGAAGAAATTTTAAATCTGACAGGGGCCTTCTTCCCAGTTTCGAGTTTCCAGTTTCCAGTTTCCAGTTTCGGCTTTGCACAAGAGGCTTTCCCCAAGGTTCGGAGCAGTTGGAGGACATGTGACTCATAACAGCAAAGATCCCCTCAAAGGCTACCGCGGACCGGCCCGCGAGACGCTGGCTCGTTTTGGGGTCAGGGTGTGGTCCGATGTCAGGTGCACCAACAACTCAGGCAGCGTCTTCGAAGGTGTCATCCTTCCCCGTTCGGAAACCTTCGATGATCTTCACATTGTCATCAAGCTCAAGACCGGCTACAACGTCGGCGTTCACTATGATCGCGTCGTGTCGATTGAAGAAATAGGCTACAAGGAAGCGGTCTACAAGATCCCCGAACAGGAGTTCCCACGGCGGCCCAATCTGCCCAAGGTGACGCTCCTGGGAACCGGCGGCACGATCGCCTCGCGCCTGGATTACCGGACGGGCGCGGTCATCCCGGCCTTCACACCAGGCGAACTCTACGGCGCCGTGCCGGAACTGGCCGACCTCTGCAATTTGACGACCCGCAAGATCTTTGGGGTCTTCTCGGAGAACATGGGGTGGAAGGAATACGTCATTCTCGCCGAAGAGATCGGGAAGGAGATCGAAAGCGGCGCTGACGGGATCGTCATTGGGCACGGTACCGACACGATGGGCCACACGGCGGCGATCCTCTCCTTTATGGTGCAGGATTCGCCGGTACCGATCGTGGTCGTCGGCAGCCAACGTTCCTCGGACCGGCCGTCATCGGACGCCGCACTCAACCTGATCCACGCGGTCAAGACCGCCGGAGAGGGCGATATCGCCGAGGTCCAGATCTGTATGTTCGGACCAACCTCGGACCGCTACGGCCTGCTGCATCGGGGGACCCGCTGCCGCAAAATGCACTCTTCCTACCGTTCAACCTTCCGCACCCTTTCAGACATCCCTCTGGCCGTTGTCAGCCGCGACGGCTTCACACCACTGAACACTGATATCCTCCAACGCGATGCCTCTCGTAAAATCAAGATCGACACCGCCTACGACGATCGCGTGACAATCCTCTACTATTACCCCGGCATGGACCCCGATCTTGTCGATGCCCTCGTTGAAAAGGGCTACCACGGCATCGTCATAGCCGGCACCGGGTTGGGACACGTCAACACGCCTCTCTATCCCGCCCTGGATCGGGCGATCAAGGCAGGTGTACATGTCGTCATGACAGTTCAAACACTGTGGGGCTACGCCCAGATGTACGTCTACGACACCGGCCGCGACCTCCTGGATATCGGGGTCGTTCCCCTGGACAACATGCTACCCGAAACCGCCTTGATGAAGCTGGGTTGGGTCCTGGGCCACACCCGCGACCACGGCGAAGTTCTGACGATGATGCGAAAGACCATCAACCACGAGATCACACCCCGGGAGCCCCACAACGGCTACCTGATTCTGCAGGGCGGTTTGCCGGAGGTTGAAAGCTGGATCACGAGTCAGTGGAAGTAATTCGTCGAACGAATTACATGCCGGCTCCGCCGGGGGGTAAGGAGGGGGCACCCACCGGAAATGAGAGTGGGACGGAGGGTGTTGTCGGGCCTGGACGCCGCCCCGGACGCTGCCCACCGATGCGGTTGCTGCGTCCTGTCGCCGCCCCGGTCGTGGACGCCGGCTACTGACGCTGCTGCCTTATGCGTTCGCCGCCATCTGTCGCTTCCAACAATGCAAAAAACTACAGTTTCCAGTATCTAGTAGTTTCCAGTTTCAGCCTCTCCGCTTCCTCTCACCTCTTGGCGGCCTCCGCAAAGAAGCTCTCAAACGACGGCGTTGGTCCCCAACGGTCCGGGGTTCGTCCGCCACCCTCCCTTGGACCGCCCCGATCACCCCCGGTCAGCACCAACTCGGCATAACGTGACAGCACCCAACCAGCCGATGACGTCACCCGGCACCGGTAGTCGCCGGTGTCGGCCGCATCGGCCTCGTGGACCGTCAAGACGGACGTGTCGATACCCGAAAACCCTGTGTCATCCCTGATCTCCGACCCGTTGTGAAACCACGAATACTCCAGATCCCCAGCCCCGTCGGCAACCACCCGAAAAACTGCCTCTGCGCCTGAATCGACCACCGCGGTCAGGGGTTGGAGGACGATCTCGGGCAAGGAACGCCACCCGCTGACGACGCTGGCGCGAAGGGGGGAACCAAGGCCGCGGCCGTCTCCCCTGGCCATCCTCACCATAATGTCGTCTCTCCGGTTTTGGTAATCCCAACCGGCAGGCGGCGGCCGAAGATTCAGCGAGATGCCCTCGAGCGAACCCGGCGCCACATCCCCAGCCTGGGCGGCCAGTCCGCCCTCAACATCCCAGTCCGCCGGAAGTCCAACGACGCTGACTGACAGTCCATCGTCCTGGCGCCAGGTCGTCGTACCCTCGTTGACAACCCTGATTACGACCTGATTCCACTGACCGGGCGTCAAGACCGGGTCGGATGTCCAGGAAAGGACCCGGGCATCCTCAACCGGAGTCTCCTGGATGAGGTCCTGGTAGAACTCGAAAGCCAACTTTGGTAGCCGGTCTGGCGCCGGACCGACGATACCGAAGGTGATGTCCGGAAAAGCAGGGTTATCGATCAGTTGATAAAAGAACAGGTTGTCAATCCATTTCACGGCGTCGCCGGCCGGGAACCACTCCGATATCAGATCCTCGTAAAAGACTGCCTGGGCATACTCTCCGGCTGCATCGGTTTCCACGCCGCTCTCGGTCAACCAGAAGGGTCTCCCGAACCAACCAGTGTCCTGGAGGATCTCTTTGACCGATGGCGGATCCCACGGATAGGGCCCTCCATCCTCCAACTTCCGTGTAACGTCCCCGGCGCCAACCCCTGAAGGGTAGACATGATGAGTCACAACATCCAATTTTTCAGAGGCGCCCGCAACGCAGGACCGCAACCAGTGATCCCAGTCGGCACTATTGATGTGGGCCAATTCCGGTCCAGCCACCAGTGCCTGAGTGTCAGCCGCGTGGACTGCATCCGCCCCAATCTGCAGAATCCGGACACGGTACTGATGGAGCGTTCCCTCCCAGAAATGGTCGAGATTGGGCTCGTTCCACATGCCCCATGCCTCGACCCTTCCCCGGTATCGAGCCGCGGAGCGGTAGCAGATATCCCACCAGTCGGCCTGAATATCAGGCACACCCGGGCCTTCGGCGCCTGACGTCGCCCACGCCGGAGTTCCCGCAATCGTTGCAAAGATCCTCAGCTCTCGTTCCTCAGCCTCCGCGACCAGCAGATCATAGCGAGCCCAATCAAAAACGTCCTGCTCCGGTTCGGCAAGCGCCCATATGAAATCAATGCGAATCCAGTCGACGCCAAGATCGACCGCCAGGTCCAGCCGAGTGTCATCCGGGATATGGACGGCGATACCAAACGGCTCAGCCATGATGCCTGCGGCGGTCAGCATGAACCCAAGGACAACCACGATGACGGCAGACCATGAGAATTTCCAGGAATCAATCAGACGGACACTCATCGGCGCATTCTATATGATGAGGACATGAAGTCTTGCGAGACACCTTGGAGAGAGAGGGCCGAAAGCGCCCCCTGGCGTCAGTGGGGTTCTGATCTGGAACCTCAGGCCGTCGCCCAGATGGCCAACGCCTGCAGATTGCCGATCGCCGTCTCCGGCGCCCTGATGCCCGATGCCCACCTGGGCTATGGCCTGCCGATCGGGGGGGTACTGGCAACAGAGAACGCCGTCATCCCCTATGCGGTCGGCGTCGACATCGCCTGCCGCATGCGTCTCAGCGTGTTGGACATGCCGGTCAACGAAATCAGGGGCGCACACAAGAGACTGGAACGCGTCCTCGAAGACGAGACCTCTTTCGGGGTCGGCGCCGAGTTCCGAACACCCAAGGATCACGATGTGATGGACGAAGACTGGGGCATCAGCCCGGTTACCGCCAAGGTCCGAGCAAAGGCACGGCGGCAGCTGGGC
>JAOZPW010000079.1:7623-14087 GCA_029932545.1 Thermoanaerobaculales bacterium
CTGGGCGTCATCCCGGGATCGATGGCCGCTCCCGGCTTCGTCGTAAGGGGTAGAGGATCGGAGGATTCACTTCAAAGCGCGGCCCATGGCGCCGGACGGAGGATGTCAAGGAAAGCAGCCAAGAGGACATTGACCTGGTCGTCGGTCAAGAAAAACCTTGCCCAGAGTGGCATCACCCTACTCTCCGCAGGCCTCGACGAAGCCCCCAATGTCTACAAGGACATCCATCAGGTGATGGCCGCACAGTCCGACCTGGTCAAGATCATCGCTCGTTTCGACCCCAAAATCGTCAAGATGGCGCCACCGGGGGAAAGGCCGGAGGATTAGCATCCTCAGAGTCATCGGCGAGAAGGTCGAGGCCGAGGAAAAGGCGCAGCCCCTCGTTCACGGCCGCCAGTTCGGGAGCGGAGATCTGACCGAACACCCTGAGGATTCGGCGCTTATCCACCGAACGGACCTGATCGATCAACGCCCACGACGGCTTTTTAAGTCCCGAGGCGCCAGGGCGGAGCGGTGGGTACAAAGCGCCCTTTCCGGACGTTCCGGTCACCGGGACCACTGCAACCATCGGAAACCGCTGGGCCTCGTTGACCACGGGCGCGGTGACCACCACACACGGCCGGGCGCCGCGCTGCTCGTGCCCGACGGTTGGATCAAGCGACACCAACACCACGCTGCCGCGATATAGCGTCATTTGGGCGTCGGGTTCCACCCCGTGTCGGGATCCCACCGAAGAACACGTCCCCCTGCGGGATCGACAAGATCCTCATCATCAACCACCGATCCACGACCCCAGTCCTCAACACCCATTTCAGCCACTTGCACGCTTTCGACATGTGGGTTCCGAAGCGACCGTTCCAGCTCTCGACGCCGGCGCCGTTCCAACTCGCGTCTCGCGGCCTCGGTCACGAACCGGCTCCGGTTCACCTCCCACCGATCAATCTCATCGACCACATCGTCCGGCAGAGTCACAGTTACACGTCGCACGGTCGCCTCCTAGTATGATCATACTCTAGATCATACCCAAAAACAATATCTGGGCACTGTCGCGGCCTCACACCAACGGATTGATATGCTCTCAATGCACCCATTTCTGCCTTGAATTGGCGACCTCGACCACCGGCACGACGTCGGACGGCTTGTCGAAGCCGCTGAATTCCAGTTCGGTTTGGCTGCCCTTGACCAACTGCTCGACTTCGGTTCTCAAGACCTCGGTTGGATCGACTGCCAGTGCGGGCGGCGGTACGAATCTCGCCCTGAAAGCACCCTTTCGGACCAGTTCAAACCGGACTGGTGTATTCCCGGAGTTGGCCAGCAAGAGCTCCCGCAACTCGCCAAGCGAAGACTCGTCCACTAATTCAAGATCCATCGAAATCTGCAGCGCTGCAGCCCGGGCCGTCTCAACACTCTCGAGTGCCACCACTCCCTCGATACTCAGTTCGACGTGCTCCCCGTCACCCTTCAACGACGCCGTCACCAACACTGCCCGGTCGTTCTCCAACTGATGACTGACACTGTCATACACGTCGGGAAAAACTACCGCCCTCAGAGCCCCACTTGTCCCCTCGAGACTAAAGACAGCCATCTTCCGGCCCTGGTTGGGTCCACTCTTCTTGATGGGAATCTCCTTGAGACCCACGACCAATCCCCCGACGGTCGCCCGTTCGGCGCCGGTTGCAAATCTCTCTCCGATGGTCTCGATTCTGCAGTCAGAAAATCGATCCAACTGTTCTTCGAAACGATCCAACGGGTGTCCGGTCAAGTAGAACCCCAACACCTCCCGCTCGCCCACCAAACGCTCACTCTGCTCTGCCCGTACACAGCCCTCCAGCTCCGCCTCCAACGCCTCCGACGGCAGATCGTCAAAGAGAAAACCTTGCCCCAGGGCCTGCTGCTCCCTCTCCCGAGCCGCCAACTCGGTGAACTGCTCAAGATGGTCCAGTAACCCCTTTCGGCTGACCTTGAACTGATCAAAGCAGCCGGCCCTCACCAATGCTTCGACAACCTTGTTGTTGACCGTCCTCGCCGGCAGGGACCGCAGATAGTGCGACACCGAACGAAAGCCACCCTCAGTCTTCCGGGCCGCAATCATCGGACCAACCGCGGCCTCCCCCACACCCTTGATCGCCACGAGCCCGTAGCGAATACCATCCGGCTCCACCGTAAATGCCTGTTCAGAGCGGTTGATGTCCGGCGGCAGAATCTCAATGCCCATCTGGCGGCACCGAACCAGGTACTGAGTAAGTTTGTCGGTATTGGAGGCTTCCGAGGTCAACATCGCCGCCATGAAGTGTGCCGGGTAATGTGCCTTGAGATAGCCAGTCAAGTATGCGACATGGGCGTATGCGACCGAATGCGATTTATTGAATCCATACTTTGCGAAGGGAACGATCTGCTCCCAGAGCTGCTTGAGCTTGCCCTTGGGAAAACCGTTGGCGACGCCGCCGTCGATGAAGTTCTCGCCCTCGCGGTCGATGATTTCCTGCTTCTTCTTGCCCATGGCCTTGCGGAGAATATCCGCCTTGGCCATCGAGAAGCCGCCAATCTTCACGGCAATCCGCATCACCTGTTCCTGAAAGACGATGATCCCGTAGGTCTCACCCAGGATCTCCTCAAGCTCCGGCAGGATGTAGGTAATCTTCTTCCGGCCCTGCTTCCGGGCTGTAAAGTCATCAATGAAGGCCATCGGCCCCGGGCGATAGAGCGCGTTGAGAGCAGTCAAATCGGCAAAGACCTGGGGCTGCACCTTACGCAGCACCTCTTTCATGCCCGACGACTCAAACTGAAAAATGCCGTCTGTATCACCCGCGGCAAACAACTCGTACACAGAGGGGTCGTCCAGGGTCAAAGTCTCCAGGTCCAAATCCGGATTCTCCGCCTGCCGAACCGAAGTGACCGCATCGTCGATAACCGTCAATGTCCTCAGTCCCAGGAAGTCCATCTTCAACAGGCCCAGAGCCTCGACATCGTCCTTGTCGTATTGGGTAATGACCTCCTCGTTGGAGGTCCGGCTCAGGGGTATCAAATTGACCAGCGGTTCGGGAGCGATCACGACCCCGGCCGCATGAACTCCGCAGTGGCGCGCCAGGCCTTCGAGCTTCCTGGCAGTCTCGATCACTTGTGCAACGTCCTCGTCGCCCTCGACCAGTTCCCTCAGTTCAGACGAGTCCCTCAGCGCCTGCTCGATCGTGATGCCCAGATCGTCCGGGACCAGCTTGGCGATCCGGTCGACGTCTCCGAATTGCATTTCCAGGACCCTGCCGACGTCACGAATTGCCGACTTGGCCTTGAGAATATTGAAGGTCGCAATCTGACAGACCGAGTCCTCACCATACTGTTCACGGACGTAATCGATCACGTCCTCCCTGCCCCGCTGGCAGAAATCAATATCGATGTCAGGCATCGAGATCCGCTCCGGGTTGAGAAAACGCTCAAACAGAAGATCGTACTCCATGGGGTCGATGTCGGTGATGCCCAGAGCATAGGAGACCACCGATCCGGCCGCGGACCCGCGGCCCGGTCCGACAGGGATTCTTTTCTCCTTGGCAAAACGAATGAAATCCCAGACGACCAGGAAATACCCCGGGAAACCCATCTCCTCGATGACCCTTATCTCATGATCGAGCCTGGTCGTGTATTCCTCCCGCGTCGTCTTCCGCGCAACCGGCTGCGCCATGCGACCTTCCAGGCCCTCGTGGGCAATGCGGCGAAAATAGCTGCTTTCGTCTTCGCCCCCCGGAATCGGGAAACTGGGGAGGTGATAGGTCGAAGTGTCAAATTCGAAGTGGCAACGTGCCGCAATCTCCGCAGTCCGCTCGCAAGCCCCAGGAAAACCCTCAAACAATCGATACATCTCGTCGGCCGACTTGACGTAGAACTCGCCGTTGTAGACGTACTTCTGCTGGAGCTCACTGAGCTTGTCGCCCTGTCCAATCCCGATCAGAATCTTGTGAGCGAACACATCCTCCGGACGATGAAAATGACAGTCATTGGTCGCCACCAATGGAATATCGGTCAAGCGCGAAAGATCCTTCATGCCCTCTCGGACGAATTCTTCGTCCACCGATCCGTGGTTTTGAATCTCCAAGAAGAAATTATCTGGCCCCAGAATCTCCCGATATTCTTCGGCAATCCTCCGCGCGCCCGAGGCATCCCGCTGCATCAGGCGTTGGGGAATCTCACCGCTGAGACATGCCGTCAAGCCGATCAGTCCTTCGCTGTAGCGAGATAACAACTCTTTTGAAATTCGAGGTTTATAATAAAACCCCTCAAGAGCAGCCTTACTGACCAAATGGGTCAGATTGCTGTAACCCTCTTGGTTCTCGGCCAACAGCACCAGGTGGTAGTAGGGTTTGAGACCCATACCCGGGGCGCCCTTCTCCCGATGGTCTCCAGGAGCAACATAGACTTCGCAGCCCACCACCGGTCGAATACCGCCTCCTCGAGCCGCCTTGACAAACTGGAAGGCATTGAAGATGTTGCCGTGGTCGGTGATCGCCACAGCCTCCATACCGAGCTCCTTGACCTGATCGACCAGCATGGGAATCTGAATCGTCGAATCCAGGAGGGAGTAGTGGGAGTGAAGGTGAAGGTGGGCAAATGGCCGGGAAGAACCGCTCGAACTCATGGGTGCATGATACGCCAGAAAGCTGGGGGGCGGGGAAGCTGGGAGGCCGAGGTTTCATCCTTCCGCCTACATCCTTCTGCCTTCAACTTCCTCAAAACACTTGACATCTGGATATCAGACATGGAAAATAGTTGTGTCTAGATGAAAATTCTTTCTCGATTCCGTGCTGATCAACGGCTCCCACCGCAGGATGCCGAGACAGCCATCAGCATCTACCGGCGGCACGCCGCGCAGGCAATCGCCGACGAGCGATGGCCGGCAGCCGAAATTTTCTTCAACCGGATCATCGAAGTGTCTCCTGGCCACACCGAAGCCTGGCTGATGAAGGGCTGGTTACGCCACCACTGCCGCCAGGATGAAGCCTCTGCCCTCGAGTGTTACAAGAAGGTCATCGATCTCTGTGCCCACAACGCCAATCATCCTCATGGGCAAAGGGCCAAGCGATCACTGGGACACATCCTCGCCGCTGCGGTGTAACTCCACTATTTCTTCCGCTCCAGCAGGATGCGGGTCGCTCCGATAAGGGCGTCGCGTTCGGGGCTTTCCGGAAGAAATCGCGCGACCTCAACCGCCTGATCCGCCAATACGGCAGCCCGTCGCCGGACCTCGTCCAGCACTCCCGACTGAGTGACTCGGTCCAGGAGTTCCTCTTCGCTCATCGAGCCGAAAGTCCTGGTCCGGGCCACCTCGGCGACCTTCTCCCGAGTCTCCTGATCGGCCTTTTCAAGCATCAAGATGATCGGCAAGGTTGCCCGGCCCTCGCGAAGGTCGGCCATGACCGGCTTGCCCACCTCTTCCCGGGCCGAGGTGAAATCCAGGACATCGTCGATCAGCTGGAAGCAGAGTCCCAGATTGATGCCGAATTGGTGAAGATGACCCTCGAACCAGTTGAGGGAGGGTTCAAAAAGCGCCGGGAGGCAGCAGGCCGCGGCGAAAAGCTCCGCCGTCTTTCGCCGCGTGATGTCTAAATAGGTCGCTTCACTGACATCGACGCGGCCGCGAACCGAGGCCGAAAGAATCTCACCTTCGGTCATCCGTAGAGTGGCGGCGTTGAGCCGCCGCATGACCTCGACGTCACCATATTCCAGACACAAGTCCATTGACCGCGAATAGAACCAGTCGCCGACCAGCACCGTGACCTCATTGTTCCAGCGACGGTTGGCCGTAGGTTTGCCGCGCCGGAGATCCGAGCCATCAATGATGTCGTCGTGAACCAGGGTCGCGGTGTGGATCAACTCGACAACCGCACCGTAGCGGACGTCTCGATCCCCGCTGTAGCCCAGCATTCGGCTGATCAGCAGAACCAGGGCCGGCCGGATACGTTTGCCTCCGCTGTTCAGTACGTAACCACCGACCTCCCGGACCATCGGCAGAGCCTGCTCCAGTTCGAGCTCGAAGAACTGCTCGACCATTTCCAGCCGGGGTTTGACCGGGTGGAAAAACTCCCGAATCCGCGCCGCCTGCCGCACCGTTGAAACCGCACCTTTCACGCGGCGCAGTCTAGCACTGAAGCTGTCAGCTTTCAGCGATAAGCTGAAGCGCTTGCAAAAACCCGAAAAACCACCAACCACAGAGACACAGAGAGCACAGAGAAGATCACAGAGAGGAGCGCCGTTACTTGACGCCCGGCACGCGGGCTCCACCCGCCCAGCGGCTTGAGAGAAACGTCCTCCGACAGAAGACTTTCGTCGACCGTCCCTCTCAAACCGCATACGCTTCGCGTAACGCCGGGTTTGGCGTTGCCGGTGATGGCTCAGTCGAACAGAAAGAGCGTTCGCCCATGCGGACGAAGTCCGCTTTCTCAAGGACCGTTCGGTCATCGGGACTCCCTGAGTTC
>JAOZPW010000335.1 GCA_029932545.1 Thermoanaerobaculales bacterium
AGCGCGACTTATCCTAAGGTTTGCTTCGCCTTTCGAAGCAGTTCGTGGATAAGTTGCTAACGCAACGTCAGTGCGACAACGACTCCGGCGGCTCCAGAACCCAGTGCGGTGAGACGAAAGGCCAGCCAGCGAGTGGTGTCCCAGGACTTTTCAGCTTCGAGCAGGTGGGTTGCGAGTCTCAGGGCAGCCCAGGCGGCGGGAACGGCCAACAGAGCTGCGGCGCTACCCTCGAGAACCGTGAATCTCACCAACTTCCCCAGGCCGCAATCGATCCAGAAAGGATTTTGCAGGCCGAAACGAGCAAAAAGGACGAACGCGGAAAAAGAAAGGAAGGCCGCAGCGGCTGCTCGCGCAACGGGGAACCCGCCGAGTCTTTCGTTATTTGGTACGGTGCCGTTTTTCTTCGATAAACGGTAGCCTGCATAAAGCAGTTCGAACACTCCGGCCAGGACCAGAACTGCGGCGAACTGACAGCCGAAGAAGGGCTGGTTGAGGAACTTGAATCCTGCCGCAAGGGTCCCGAGCAGGAGCGAAGACCCTGGGATATCACAGACCTGGCGACTGAGCACCAGAAAGAAGATGCCGCCGGCGGTCAGCAATGGCGCCGTCGAAATGACGGAGAAATCCAACCGTGCCAGTCCCAACTCGGCAAGCCCCCAGAGCGAACCGAAAAGCAGAACACTTGTGACCATTAAACGCTTCGTTCTCATCGATAGCCCCCTGTCGCCTGCCGTAGACGTACCCATCTGGGCCAGTTTACATGATGCCTTAAAGATGGACATTGTGGACGTGGCGGACGAGGTGGACATGGACGGAGTGGACTCCGAGGATTGTCCACAACGTCCAGATCGTCCACCCTGTCCAGACATTGTCTATTCGTGGGGGCCGCCCTCGGGTTGCCCTCCGTGTTCCTCTGTGTTCTCTGTGTCTCTGTGGTGAATCTGTCGACAGACTCTGCGAATAGCTTGCCTCGGAAGCCGAATTTTTTGGTTCCGGTCCCGCCGGGGTATGATGACCCTGGATGCGATAATTCGGAACTGTTCTTTTGCGGATCCGGGGGGAGCAGGCTATGGAAGAACCGATGACGGCCGGGTACATGAACAGGTCCCTGGACGTTGATCTGTCCACAGGGCGGGTCAGCGAGCTTGCCATTAATGACGATGATCACAGGCTTTACCTGGGAGGCAAGGGCATCGGCACGCGCCTGCTCTACGACCACACCCCGGCAGGTCTGGATCCCTACGACCCCGAGATGGCCCTGATCTTTTCGACCGGCCCTCTGACCGCCACCCGTGCCCCACAATCCAATAGATTCGTGGTGACCACCAAGTCGCCGCTGACCGGCGCAATCGCCAACTCCACATGCGGCGGGTCGTTCGCCTCGAAACTCAAGAAGGCCGGAGTTGACGTGCTGTTGATTCGGGGCCGGGCGGACCACCCGGTCTATCTCGAAATCAACGAGGACGATGTTCAGGTGAAGGATGCCTCTCACCTCTGGGGCAAGGGGGCGGAGGAGACCCAGGAGCTCCTGCCCAAGGCGTTCGGCAAGGCGGTCATCGGTCCGGCGGGCGAGAATCTGGTCCGGTACGCCGCTATCATCAGTGAAGAGCGGCTTGCCGGACGAACCGGTTGTGGCGCCGTCATGGGTTCGAAGAACCTCAAGGCGGTCATCGCCACAGGGCGGCGCAAGGTGGAGATCATGGACGACGCCACCTTTGCCAAACTGCAGACGTCGACCAACAAGTATCTGCGTGCCCATCCCATGACTGGGGACGTGCTCCCTCGCCTCGGCACGCCCGCCCTGGTCAACATTACCGCTGGGCGCAATATTTTGCCGGTCAACAATTTTCAAAGAGGCACTGATCGCCGGGCAGTGCAGATCTCAGGTGAGAAGTTGGCTGCCGAAGAGATGGAGAAGCGCACCGGCTGCATCAACTGTCCCATTGTCTGTGGCCGAAGCGTCAAGCTCAAGGGCAAGGTCGTCAAAGGCCCGGAGTTCGAGACCCTCGGCCTGATGGGCTCCAATCTTGGGAACTTCGATCTCAAGCTTGTGCTGGAGCTGAATCAGATCTGCGATGACATGGGGATGGACAGCATCTCCACCGGCGGAAGCATCGGTTTCGCGACCGAGCTGACCCAGCGGGGATTATTGTCCAGTGACCTTTCCTTCGATCAACACGACGGGATCTGTGACCTCGTGCGGGACATTGCCCACAGGCGTGGCCTCGGAGACGATCTGGCCGAAGGCGTCAAGCGGTTGTCCGAGAAGTACGGCGGCACTGAGTACGCCATCCACGTCAAGGGCCTCGAACTGCCGTCGTACGATCCGCGAGGGTGCTACGGACAGGGCTTGGAGTACGCCACCACCAATCGAGGCGGCTGCCATGTCCAGGGTTCCACGATGTTTTTCGAAGCCACCGGCCCCCTGAACATCGACCCGTTGTCCGTGCGCGCCAAGCCGCAGTTGGTGGTCATGCAACAGAATTTGGTGGCGGCCATATCCTCGTCGGTCTTCTGCGTCTTTGCTACCTATGGGGTGATTCCGGGCTTCATCTATCGCCTCAACCCGCAGGGCCTGGTTGCGAGAGTCATTGCTCAGGCCGTACTCAATTCCGGTCCGATTTTGAGCATGGTGCTGAAGATGAAAGCGCCTTTCAAAATACTCTGGTTTGAGAAATTCCTGTCATACATCTTCGGCCGCACGGTGACCCTGGGCGACTTCATAGAGACAGGGGAACGGGTCTTCAACATGGAGCGTCTCTACAACGTTCGTGAAGGTTTCACCGCCGCAGACGATACGCTGCCCGCACGGCTGCTCAACGAGTCCACCTTCAAAGAAGCCGAGAGGGGAGTGCCCCTGGATGAGATGCTGCCAAAATATTATCGCCTGAGAGGCTGGGACTCAGGCGGTATACCCACTGAGAAGACCCTGAAACGGCTTCAGATCCGGCACTAAAGAGGTGAACCTATGGCAATTCTGATCCCAACCTACGACCTGGCCCAGGAAATCGGGGCCGAGATTGAGATCGACGCGGCGACCGTCGGAGAGCTGCTCTCCATCGGGCGCGAGAGGTGGGGCAAGCCTTTTGAAGACACCGTGCGCTCCGCGGCCATCGTGGTCAACGGACGTGCAATCACCCGACTCAAAGGGAAAAGAACCCCGCTCGGACCGGACGACACGGTGTGGCTCGTCAATGCGTCTGCGGGAGGGTAGGAGCGTGTAGGGCATTGACGGCGGATGGATTTCGGAGGGTCGTTAAGTGCCATTTGAGGCGCATTTGAGACGCTGTACTCCCCGTACGGGCCGAGGATGCAACGAAAAAGGGTCTTAACGACACCCGAAAGGCGCTGGTGATTCAATGCCCTACACCCTCCTAGGTTAGGGGGATGGCGCCACCTCCGCAGCCGATGCACTCGGGATCCTTGGTCAGTTCGATTCGGTTCATGGTCCCATCCCAGAGATCGCCCCGGAACATCAGCCGGCGCGGTTCGCTGCCGGTCAGCAGACGCATGGCCTCCGTCACCTGCCAGGCCGCAGCTGCGGCGGGGGCGGTATTGATGACCGCGGGGCGTTTTGGTACGGATTCGGCATCCAGGACTTCAGGCCAGAGGCAGCGCAGACAGGGGCCGGCCGGCCCGAAGGCGGCTACCGAAACCGTGGCGCCATCGACCCCGGCATAGATCCACGGGCGTCCGGCTCGTCGGCAGGCGTCATTGACGAGGTACCGTGCAGCCATGGTGTCCAGGCCGTCGAGCACGAGATCGACGCCGTCT
>JAOZPW010000080.1:0-10111 GCA_029932545.1 Thermoanaerobaculales bacterium
GAGCACAGTTTTCGATAGCGATTTCGATAACGATAGCGATCAACGCAAACCCCTCACCCTTCACCCCTACCGAGAAAAGTAGGGAGCAAGGAAGAAAGGGGTAAGGGGAAAGATAAGGGCAATGCTGAAATTCTGCCTTCATCCCCCAGTTTCCAGTTTCGAGTTTCCAAAATAATGATACTCTGGATCAATAAGAATGACGAATAGCCGCAAACACGCAGGAGGTTGTTATGGTCGATGTCCCCACAGTTCGTAAATATATGAAAGCCACCAAGAAGACTCTCAAGGTCAACGATGACATGGGTCGGGCTTTGCGGGTTCTGATCGGGGAACAATTCCCGGCAGTTCCGGTCATCGACGATGAGAAGCACGTTGTCGGCATCCTCAGCGAAAAGGACTGCCTGCGAACAATCTGCCGATGGGCCAATGAACAGATCGCGGGGGGAACCGTCGGCGACCACATGTCGCCTTTGATTCATACCGTCAGACCTGATATGGACCTCCTGGCAACGGCGGCAGAGTTCATTACCTGTAATTTCGTCACCCTCCCGGTTGTCGAAAAAGGTCGGCTGGTCGGCACCATCTCCAGACAAGATGTGTTGAACGGCGTTCGCGATTGGCACGAGGCCCAGGACCAGGAGTTGGAACGGTTGCACGCCGCCAAGTCCGGCCATGAGCGCCCTTCGACCATAGCCGAGATGCAGCGGACGCTGGGTTCCCACACCCGGGAACAGCTGGCCAGCATTTTCAAGAGCCGATAAATTTTCCTTTCGACGCTGACGCGTCTCTCGGAAAATTTATTATATGAAGGAGAGCTCCTCGCTGCGATCGAAGAAAAGGGGTCAGCATGAAAGTTTCCGTTCTGGTCGAGAATAGTGGCTCAAAGGACCGGAAGGATCTGTCTCCGGAGTTCGGGCTGTCGCTCCACATCGAGAACGACGGTCACAGCATCCTGTTTGATACAGGCACCTCAGGTGTGTTCGCCGACAATGCGGAAAAAATGGGCATTGACATCAGCGCCGTTGATGTCGCGGTCCTCTCCCACCACCATTTCGACCACGGCGGCGGATTGGAACGGTTTCTCGAGGTCAACGACCACGCCAAGGTCTATCTGCGCGCCTGTCCGGACCGAGACCACACCTTCAAGGCGTTCGGTTTCCTGAAGCGCTTTATCGGCATCGATGTCGATCTCCTCGAACGCCACACCGATCGTTTCGTGCTGATTGAGGAACCCCTGGAAATCAATCCTGGCGTTTTCCTTCTGACCGATCTCTCGGGGAGGCATCCCCGTCCGAAAGGCAACGATCACCTCTGGGTCAATCGCGACAACCGGCTGATCCACGATCCCTTCGATCACGAACTGGAAATGGTCATTCGGGGAAAAGACGGTATGACCGTATTTACCGGCTGTTCTCACTCAGGCATCCTCAACATGGTTGATGCCGCGATCGCGCGCTTTCCCGAAGAGCCGGTCAAGGCGGTCTTTGGTGGCTTCCATCTGATCGGCAATCCCCTGCTCAAGTCAATGGCCGGAACCCGGTCGGAGGTTGAGGAAATCGGCCGAGAAATGCTCGATCGCAACATCACCACAGTCTTCTCAGGGCACTGCACAGGGGAAAAAGCCTTCGCCGTGCTCAAGGGCGTCATGGGAGAGACCCTGCAGGCCATCTCGACCGGGAGCACCGCTGAAGTTTAGGGGCCCGGCCGAGAACACAATTGAACCGCGAAGACACAAAGGCCACAAAGAAATCTCGCAAAGATCGCCAAGCACACCAAGAAGGAGAAAAACAAAAAGCCCCTTGTGTTTCCTTCGCGTTCTTTGCGAGAGAAACTGCCTTCCTCTGAAGTAATGCGTGCCTGTAGGATGACTGCAGTGTTGCGTCAGCGTTCTACTCCTGCGGCTGAAGCCTGTGTCATCGGTCTTCTGGTTCTGATTTGCCTCGGATCCGGCATCGGTCTGTCACCGATCCTCAACGGCGACGAGGCCCGGTTCGCCCAGGCTTCCCGCGAGATGTATCTCAATCAAGACTGGGTCGTCCCTACCTTCGGCGGGCGGCCTCGTTACGACAAGCCGATCCTGATCTATTGGGCAACGGCTGGGAGTTTCCGGGTTTTCGGCGTTACGCCGTGGGCCGCACGGCTCCCATCTACCATCGCGGCCGCCCTGTGCGCAGCCCTTTTGGCCTGGTCCGCACGTCGAAGGTGGGGACCGGGTTCGGGTTTGGCTGCCGGTCTTCTCCTGGCGACCAGTCCGATCTTCTTCTTCGAAGGCCGCACATGCACTGCCGATGCCCTCAATCTGCTGTGGACCCTGGTTGCGATGCTGGCCCTGGAGCAACTTCTGATTGGCCGCCCCACCAGAATGGCGGCCGCAACCTTTTGGCTGGCCACCGGGCTTGCCGTCCTGACCAAGGGACCCGTCGCACCCTTGTTTATCGGGTCAACCCTGTGCGGGCTCTGGGCCTTCGGGCGGCGGTGGGAGGTCATGGAGTTCGCCTTCGCCGTGATTCTGATCCTCACCGGAGCACTGGTCTTCGGACCGATCCTCCTCGTCGTTCCCGCCGTGGCAGCCATAGTTTCTGCGCTGGGCCGACCCGAGATTCGTCGCCGAATCGCCGGCTTTCATTGGTACAGCGGCATTCCTGTCTTTGGGTTGGTGACCTTGCCCTGGGCCATTGCAGCCTGGCGCTCCACCTCGGGCGAGTTCTTTACGGTCGCGATCGGCCGGCACGTCCTGGAGCGAGGGCAGGCCGCTCTCGAAGGCCACTCCGGCTTCCCCGGTTTCTACCTGGCGACCGCCGTCATCTTGTGTTTCCCGTGGCTGGCCGTCACGCTCAAAGCCGGAACCGACGCTTGGCGCCAACGCCGGGACGTACCGGCCCGCCTTTTCCTGCTGGCCTGGGCCCTGGGGCCTCTGATTGCTTTGGAATTGGTTCAGACCAAACTGGTGCATTACTGGATGCCGGCCTACCCCGCACTGATCCTTCTGGTGGTCGGATGGGTATGGACCGCCGCCGATCGCTCCCTGCCCCGAGGCCTCATTCCTCTCCACCTGCTCGGGGGCTGCCTCCTTGCTGCGATCCCGGTCATCCCCGTCTTGGTCTTCGACCTTCCCGGCCTTGAACTCCCGGCCCTCGTACTTTCGGGCCTCCTGGTGATGATCACGATCGTTACCGCATCAACACTGACCGCCCGGTCCAGATTCTCAATCTTGGCCTCGGCTGCCGGAACCCTGATCTTCCTCACGTTCCTCTTCGGCCCGTTTCTTTCAAAGTTCTCCGACTCGTTGATAGGACCCCGGGCAACCGTCGCAGCATTGCACCATCTCAAACAGGGCCGCGCCGTCGCGTTCTATGGCCTGCGGGATGAAGAAATGCTCTTCTCGCTGCCCCTGGGGACTACGATCCATCGAACGGTTGAAGAACTGAACGCCGCACTTGCGGAGAGACAAAATACGATCGTCTGCGCACGGGAGAAAGACCTTCACCGAGGTTTTCAGAAAGCCATTGGCGGTCCTTTCGAGGTGATCGAAAGAGTCGAAGGTCTCGACCTGGGGCGCGGTCGCCGAGCGGCCACTGTATTCTTTCAGTTACGGGAGGACCAGTGACAAGAAGAATCAAGAAAATTGTTGGTGTGACGGCCATGCTGATCCTACTGATCGGCGGTGCAACCAGCGCTTCGGAGCCCGGTACTCAAGAATCGAATGGCGACGACCCCATAAGGATCCACATCAAGCCTCTTCCCGAGGGTGTCAGCCGGGTTTTTCTAACGAGTTCAATCGACGGTCGCCGCCGATTTGAGCTGGTCTCCACTGACGGCACGGTGGAACGGCTTGATTCTGAGGCATTTGCCCAGAGGCTCTACACCGGCCAGACCGGGAAACCGTGGTTCTACCGATTGCTGAACATTTCGTCGCCGGTCGGTTTCGCGTGGGTTCTGTTGGGCCTGCTGGGCCAGGTACTGTTTACCGGCCGGATGGTGTTGCAGTGGCTGACCAGTGAGAAAGCCAAACGTTCAGTGGTCCCGGTCGGCTTCTGGTGGATGAGCCTGGCCGGCGCCTCGATGCTGCTGGCCTACTTCATCTGGAGGCGTGACGTCGTCGGTGTCCTGGGCCAGTCGGCCGGATGGTTGATCTATGTGAGGAATCTTTGGTTGATTTACTACCCGGAATCGAACAGAAGCGAGTCAATTTGAAACTAGAAACTGGAAACTGGAAACACAGAACGTCGAACGTCCAACGTCGAACGTTCAACATTGAACTACGCGTATTGGGTCACTGGATCACCGAAACCACACAGGTCGATGTCAACGATCTCGAGTTCGGCGTCGAGCCCTCGAGCCGTCATCGTTTACCATTCAGCCTCGACACCGGCCGTCCCATCACCAAACATACTCCGGCGCAAACTTCGACGTTCGACGTTCGACGTTCGACGTTCTCCCCCTCTCCCCCTCCCCCCCTCTCCCCCTCACAGATTCTAGAACCCCTTCAAGGATCGCCCCCTAATGTGCGGCATCACCGGATGGGCCGGTGATCCCCCGAAGGATCCAGCGGTCATAGAAAAGATGACCGCACTGCTTGATCATCGCGGCCCGGACGACAGAGGGATCTTCACCTCACCCTCGGCGCACCTGGGCCACACTCGCCTGTCCATTCTCGACCTTTCGGACGCGGGTCACCAACCGATGGTTCTCGATGACCTGGTCCTGACCTATAACGGCGAGATCTATAATTTTCGCGAACTGAGGGAGCAGATCGAGGCCCCTTTCCACTCCGACTCCGACACCGAAGTTCTGCTTCACCTCTACCGAATTCACGGCGACGAATGTGTGAAATACCTCAGAGGGATGTTCGCCTTTGCAATCTGGGACACGCGGCGCCACCGCCTGTTTGTCGCCCGGGATCGGCTGGGGATCAAGCCGATCTTTTATCGCAAGACCACGGACGGCATCGCATTCGCGTCGGAACTGAAGAGCCTCCTGGAGTTGGGCCGGCCGCCTCTTGAGGACGGCGCCATCAGTGACTATCTGACTTATCGCTACATCCCGACGCCCAACACGGTCTTTTCAGGCATCCATAAGCTCCCGCCCGCTCACACGCTGGTGTGGGAGGGCGGACGAACGACGATCACGCCCTACTGGACGCCTTCCGTCCTTCCCCAAATCACGGACGCAGGACAGGCGATCGAAGAACTGGATGAGCTTCTGGGCCGAGTCATTCCCGAACACAGCATCGCCGATGTCCCCGTCGGGGTCTTTCTTTCTGGCGGGATCGATTCGGCGATGACCGCCTCATACCTCGACAAGCCCCTGACCATCACCCTGGGTTCCGAGGTTCCCCATCGCAACGAAGCACCGGCCGCCCGTCAGGTTGCGCAGCATCTGGGCACCCGCCACTTCGAGGATTTCACAGGCGCCCCAAGCCTCGACACCGCACTCGACGCCATGCCCCGGCTCTTCGACGAGCCCCTGGCCGACAGCGGAGCATGGGCCACCTCCACCGTCTCCAAAATCGCCCGGCGCCACGTCACCGTCGCCCTGACCGGTGAAGGCGGCGACGAATTGTTCCTGGGTTACAAGCGGCACGGGCTCCAGGCCACGCAACGCCTGACGGCCCTCAATCGGATCCTGGCCCGTTTGGTTCCACCATTGACTGACACCGGCCGCTCTCTCGAACGCCGGGGTCTGACCGGATTCGAACGATATGCCGCACTCTCCTCTTCCTTCACCCGCCGCCAGAAGCGGGCCATCCTCTCGCCACGCCTCTCAGGCGAAGGCAAAGACGATCTCTGGTATTTCAGGCAACACTGGCGGGAAGATCTCGAACCCCTCCAACAGGCACGCTGGCTGGACCTCCACACCTACTTGCCGGACGCCTTGCTGACCAAGGTCGACCGGGCTGGGATGGCTCATTCACTGGAGATCCGGCCACCGCTTCTCGATCACCGCCTGGTGGAGTTCGCCCTGTCCCTCCACCCCGGCCTGCTGCGCAGTGCCGACGGAGCAACCGGCAAGCTGATCCTGCGCACTCTGATGAAGGATCGCTTGCCGGCGGGCCACCTCGATAGACCAAAGATCGGCTTTAACCTGCCGATTCGGCGGTGGGTCCGGTCCCGGCCCGAGATCTTCCGAAACGCTCTGGATCGCCTCGCACAAGCAGACATCATCCGCCGGCCGAAAATCAATCATCTCGGCGGTGAACAGATCTGGTCATTGTTGGTGCTCGATCGATTTTTGCACGGGTAAAAACAAGGAGAAAGGGGTCAGGGTCGAAGAAGAGATGGATTCTGAATACCTTTGCGTTTCCTTCGTGATCTTCGCGTCTTGGCGGTTCAATTGTGTTTTTGTCTGTTTGTGATGCCACAATGGTCTCATGAGCACCGCCGACATTCGTTTCGGACTGGTGGGCCTTGGCGGGGTTGCCGTGATGTCCCAGGCTCTCTTGATCCGGGAGGCGATGACAACTCTTGGTGGATCAGAGATCGCCTGGGGATGTCTGCTTTTTCTCTGGTTGATCGGTGCAGCCCTCGGCGCTCGGATCGGTTTGAGCCTGCCAAGATCAAGGTCCTTGATCACCAAACTCAGCACCCCGGCAATCGCCATCAGTGCGGTCTTCGGTGTTGCCCTACTCCGTGCCGCGCCGGCAATCTCCGGGGCACACCCTGGAGAACTGGCCCCGGCCGGGCCGATTTTATTGGTGTGGTTCGTTGCCCTTCTGCCACCCTCGATATCGGTCGGCCTGGGGTTTTCAAGCCTCGGAACCCTCTGCGGAAAAGCGGCCACAGCCTATGGTCTTGAGTGTCTTGGAGCGACCCTCGGAGGATTGATTTTCACCTTCCTCCTGGCGCCCTGGGGAACACCGATCATTGCCGGGGCACTGCTGGGAATTGCCGTCGCCTTCGGCCTGGGACGACATTACCCCTGGATCGGAATCCTCGTGGCACTGCTCGGAATTGCGCTCGGTGTTCTGGCCGTGGACTGGGTTGCCGCTACTACCTGGCGACTCGGCGGCCGTCCCGGAGCCCTGGAACAAATGATCGAAACCCGATACCAACGGCTGGAGATCTCCAAGGGTCCGAGCCGCTCGCTCTTCGTGGACGGTCGATTGGCCGGCACTCTCCCACCAGACCCATACTTGATCCTGCCGCGTGCGGAGCTGCTGCCCTTGATGCATGCAGACCCCAGGCGAATAGCTGTCGTCGGCGGTCTCAGCGATGGCACGGTGGCCGGTCTTCTCGTGCCGCCCGTAGAACACCTGAGTGTTATCGAGCAGGATCCGGGCCTGATCCAGCTCCTGAATTCCGGCCTCAGTCCGGAAATCGAGAGGGTGTTGAACGACCCTCGCGTCACGATTGTGATCGACAACCCAACACGTGGGATATCCAGCCTCGACCCTGTCGACCTGATTCTCCTCCTGGACGGCCCGCCGGCGACTCTCAGAGCCAATCGATCGAGAACCCTTGAGTTTTTCCGGCTCTGCCAATCCCGGCTGACGCCGGGTGGTTTGATCATCGTCAATTCGGGAGTCAGCTCAACCTACATCGGCGGGCACAGCGGCCGGCTGTTCACCGTCCAGGCGGCTACCCTGGCACAGGTCTTTCCCCAGCTCATGGCGTTCGCCGGGGATCGTGTCTTTTTCGTAGGCGGCCTTGACGATTCCGATTTGGCATTCGAGCCGCAGGCACTGGTTGAACGTTGGCGTCATCGTGGTTCTCAGGGGACTCCCTACCTCGACCAAATGATCCCAACACTGATAGACCCTGCACGTTCAGAGGAACTGACGCTTCTGATCGACTCGACCGACTGCAAACTGAATACCGTCGCCCGGCCGTCGGCAGTCCTGCCGGCCGCCGCTCTCACCGAAGGCCGGGGGCTCCACATCCTTATGCCGTTGCTCGAAGACCTCCAGAGAACTCCAAGATGGGCAGCTCCCTCAATCATCATCATTATGGCATTGGTCATTGTCGTCTGGGGCCTGCCTCGAAAGAAAACCCATGCGGAACCGGCTCTGGCGATAGGTTTCGCATCGATGACCTGGTACCTGCTCTTGCTGGGCACCTGGCAAGGAACCAGAGGAACGGTCTACTCGGAGATCGGGGCTTTGACGGCAGTTTTTATGGCCGGCATGGTCGGAGGCTCGATCTGGTCGCGACGATGGCCTGATCCCGGCCGATCCCTGTTCTTCCTGCTGCCGCTGGCCGCATGCCTCTCTTGGGTGATCGGCGCTCCGCTCCCGGCGAACTCTTCCCCGATTGTCATTCCCCTCCTCCTGGCCTGCGGAGGACTGGTGACCGGGGCAGCCTTTGCCGGAACTGCGGTCCTGGCGGGCGAACACAACGACCGCCCCGGTATCGGCCGTGCTTTTGCTGCCGATGAGGCCGGGGCCGCTCTGGCAGCGCTCATCGTCGGTGTCATCGGACTCCCGTTACTGGGAACACCGATCGTCGCCACCGCCTCCGCCATAATCTGCCTGGCCGCCGTTGTCGGGGTATGGAGGCATGACACAACGACACAGTAAGGCATGCGGGAACGGGAGAAACTGGAAAGACAGGTTGCACATCAGCGATTATTTCTCCGGTGGCGAGAAGCACAACGAGACGGAAAGAAAATGGGTTTGAGTGCCCGTTGCGGGCCTCCATGGCTCATAGAATCCCGAGATTTCACCACACTCTGGGACCACCGAGCCAAGTTTTTAGTTTCCAGTTTCCAGTTTCAAATCTGTGCCGCCGGCTTACCGTCCGCCGCAAATCAAGGCATTTCCGAAGCAACGCTCTCCGCCGCGCCAAAGTCGGGAATCATGTCAACTCCTCAGTCAATCAGGTACATCAGAAGGAACAGGCAGATCCAGATCACAACGGCCATGTGCCAGTAGAGGGCCGTGTTGCCGACCTTGATGGAGTACCCACCGCCGAAAGCACCTTGAAAGGTCAATTTCAATAGCCACAGCATCGCAATCATTCCGAGAAGTACCTGGAACCCGTGCAGCCCGGTCATGAGGAAATAGATGCTGAAGAACGTCTTGGCATTGGCGGGCCCCACATCGACGACGTTCCTCTCAGCCTCGGCGGCCATGCTGTCCGCGGCGGTCGCCAACCCAGCCGGTCCGGCTGCGGCAGGAGCGATCATGGACACATCCGGATCCACGGCCTCCACCATCGGCGCCTCGGGAAGTGCCCCGTCGGGCGCACCCTCTACGCTCATGGAGACTGCTTCTTCGAATTGAACCTCCGCCGGGACATCAGTATCCGGCGCCTGCTGGGAGGCAACCAGCAGGGCGTTCTGCCGCTGGTGAGAGTATTCAACATATTGAACGCCGAGGAAGGTCCCTGCAAATACGAACGACAGAACGAGCATCAGTATGAGGGTCATCCGCTGTCTGAGTTGGGCGGCCCGTACGGCTAAGACCATCGTCAACGACGAACAGATCAGAACGAGGGTATTCAGGGTGCCGAGGTTCTTGTCCAAAAATCGATGTCCAAAGGTGAAGACATCAGGGTGGTTGACCCTATAGATGACGTAGACACAGAATAACCCTCCGAAGAAGAGGATCTCGGCGACCAGGAAGAGCCACATACCCAGTCTGGAGGACTGTCTCTGCTGGTCGAGAGTGTCGAAATGATCCGCGAGATCAGGGTTGTGATCTGTCGAATGCATCGCAGCCATCATTCGCCCCCAGCCTGATTCAAGAGGATCGAAGAGGGGTCCTTACGAACATAGCCGCCGCTGTCGGAACTCAATTCCAGAGCGTTGATATCGTAGGGATCAAGACCGACCATCTCATGTTCGAAGTTGCGAGAGATCGGCGGAGATGCCGTCGCCCATTCAAGTGTCGCCCCGCCCCACGGGTTTTCAGGCGCTTTCTCCCCCTTCAGCAAGGATTGGGCGAGGTAGTAGGCCATGATCATGAAGCCCATGCCCAGAAGATAGGATCCTACGGTTGACGCCTGTTGATACGGCTTGAAGACTTCGAGATAGTTGTAATAGCGCCGCGGCATACCGTGGCTTCCCATGACGAACAGGGTGAAGAAGGTCAGGTTGAACCCAACGAAGATCAACGCCGCCGAAATTCGGGCCCAGAACTCCGAATACATCCGTCCGAACATTTTGGGCCACC